>CAYWSB010000003.1:0-124121 GCA_964460465.1 uncultured Geminicoccaceae bacterium
CAAGGTAGAACAGATTCCCCTTATCCGCGGCCCTCTTTCAGGGGGCTGAGTCAAGGCGGACGCGTTTTCCTTGGGACGTCGCTGTATCTTTTGCAGGAGAGAATAGGGTCCTTGTGGAGGAGTTTCGTGAAGAATTGAATGCAACAGGCTATACCGTATTTTATGATTTCGATGAGCAGCATAAGCTATGGGGAGAGAATTTGAGAAGAAAGCTTGGCGATGTTTATGCATACGAAGCGCAGTATATGGTGGTTTTTTTGAGCAAGCACTACCCAGAGAAGGATTGGACAAGTTTCGAACTTGAAGTTGGGAGAGAGGCCAAAAATAAGAGAACTACTACTTATCTGTTGCCTCTGGTTGTTGATGACGTAAATATAGTGGGTCTATCCAAAGACGTCGGATACGTCGACCTTAGGCGAGTGTCAGTTCGTGACGCTGCACAACTGCTGATCAGGAAGATCGAAGACCCGCCGACAGGAGAAGAGCCGGTTCCAGGAGTTGCATAGGGCGCATAGCGGGGCGGATGTTGCCTCCTTACTTAACCGTTCGAATTCATTAATTAAACACAATACAGAAGTAGCTTTTTTGACGCTGCATCGGTTTGCCGCCGCTCCAAGGTTCCGGAGGGGCCGACGGGGAGGCGAGCCTCCCCGTCCTGTTGCCCTTCCTTGCCCTTTTCCATCCCGCGAAGTTGGCATGACAATCCCCATAACGAACGCTTATGACAACTCGTGTGCCTGCCAACAATCGCCCGAATCATGCGCCGCCATACGACGCATCGAGCCTCGGGATGCGTCGCTCTACGCGCCATGAACCTGAGAAATGCGCCGCTATACGCGCCATTTGTCATAATCTTCGCCGCTATACGCGCCATAAGCGTTGCTTATGGCGCATCGGGTGCGCGTTTTCGCCCGAATCACGACGAACGAACCCGCGAACGAACCCGGGAATCGACGAACGAACCCGGCGCCCGGGTTCAAAACGTCCGGTTTTCGACGAACGAACCCAAGAACCCGCGAACGAACCCGGGCTGCAAGAATGTCGCAGGCGGGCCCGGCGATGCCGCGCCGATGCTGGGTTTTCGGGCTCTGGTCCACCGGCGCCGGGGTGCCGCCCCGGGTCTGCGGCAGTCGCCAGAGGCGAATCCGCCGAGCGAACCCGAGCGGCGGTTGACAGGGCGGGCGATCTAGGCTATAGTTCCTATAATTCCGGGTGCGATCCATTCGCCCGTCCTGCCGCCAGCCGCTTGCCGCCGGGGCCGCGAGCGCCTATGACGGGCGGCACGTCGACGCTGAGCGGACTCCACCCATGCAAGCCTTCAAGCGCCTTTCCGGGATCGCTGCCCCGTTGCCGATGATCAATGTCGACACCGACATGATCATCCCCAAGCAGTTCCTCAAGACCATCAAGCGGACCGGTCTCGGCAAGAACCTGTTCGACGAGATGCGCTATGATCTTGACGGCCGGGAGAAGCCGGGCTTCGTCCTGAACAAGCCGGCCTATCGCCAGGCGCAGATCCTCATCGCGGGCGACAATTTCGGCTGCGGCTCGTCCCGTGAGCACGCGCCCTGGGCGCTGCTCGACTTCGGCATCCGCTGCGTCATTGCCCCCTCCTTTGCCGACATCTTCTTCAACAACTGCTTCAAGAACGGCGTCCTGCCGATCGTGCTGCCGAAGGAGACGGTCGACCTGCTGATGAAGGAGGCCGAGAACGCCCAGGGCCGCCCCTTCACGGTCGACCTCGAGACGCAGACGATCCAGCGTCCGACCGGCAACGAGCCGATCCATTTCGAGGTCGACGCGTTCAGCCGGCACTGCCTCCTGAACGGCCTCGACGACATCGGGCTGACCATGGTCAAGGCCAAGGCGATCGACGGCTTCGAGGCAAAGCAAAAGACCGGCCAGCCCTGGCTCTACGGCACCGCCGCGGCCTGACCGGGTCGCTCCTTCCCTTTTCGACACAGGCATTGATCGATGAATCAGGTCGGCAATCTTCTGCTCCTGCCCGGTGACGGCATCGGTCCCGAGGTGATGACCGAGGTCGAGCGGGTGATCGCCTGGCTCGGCGACCGCGAGGGTTTGCGGTTCGAGTGCGAGCGCGACCTCGTCGGCGGCGCGGCGCTCGACGTCCACGGCGTGCCGCTCGCCGAGAGCACGATGGGTCTCGCCAAGGCGGCGGATGCCGTGGTGTTCGGCGCGGTCGGCGGCCCCCAATACGACGCCAACCCGTTCCATCTGAAGCCCGAGCAGGGCCTGCTCAAGCTCAGGAAGGAACTGGAGCTGTTCGCCAATCTCCGCCCCGCCATGGTCTTCCCGGCCCTGGCCGAGGCCAGCTCCCTGAAGAAGGAGCTGGTCGAGGGGCTCGACATCCTGATCCTCCGGGAGCTCACGGGTGGTGTCTACTTCGGCGAGCCGCGCGGCATCGAGACGCTGCCGGACGGGACCAAGCGCGCGGTGGACACCCAGGTCTACACGACGGCTGAGATCCGCCGGATCGCCGCCGTCGGCTTCGAGCTGGCGAGGAAGCGCCGCAATCACGTGACCTCGGTCGAGAAGGCCAACGTCATGCACACCGGCGTGCTGTGGCGCGAGGAGGTGACGCGGCTGCACGCCGAGCAGTTCCAGGACGTCCACCTGCACCACATGTACGCCGACAACTGCGCCATGCAGCTCGTCCGCAAGCCGAAGCAGTTTGACGTCATCGTAACGGATAATCTGTTCGGCGACCTGCTCTCGGACGCCGCCGCCATGCTGACGGGCAGCCTCGGCATGCTGCCCTCGGCCTCGCTCGGTGCCCCCGACCAGACCGGCCGGCGCAAGGCGCTCTACGAACCCGTGCACGGCTCCGCCCCCGACATCGCCGGGGAGGGCAAGGCCAACCCGCTCGCCATGCTGCTCAGCTTCGCGATGACGCTACGCTACTCGTTCGATCTCGGCGGGCAGGCACACCGGCTGGAGAAGGCCATCGGCCAAGTGCTCGACGAGGGCTACCGCACACCGGACATCATGCAGGCAGGGATGCGCGAGGTCTCGACGACGGCCATGGGGCAGGCTGTTCTCGACAGCCTCGATCGCATGCTCGCCTGAGCCAAAGGACACGTTCCATGGGCTATCGCGTTGCCGTCGCCGGTGCCACGGGCGCCGTCGGCCAGGAAATCCTGAACATCCTCGACGAGCTGCGCTTTCCCGCCGACGAGGTGATTCCGCTGGCCTCCGAACGGTCGGTGGGCAAGGAGGTCGCCTATGGCGACGACAGGCGGCTGAAGGTGCAAGACCTCGCGACCTTCGACTTCGAGGGGATCGATCTCGGCCTGTTCTCGCCGGGTGCCGCCGTCTCGGCCGTCCAGGCGCCGAGGGCTGCCGCCGCCGGCTGCGTGGTGATCGACAACACCTCGCACTTCCGCATGGACCCGGAGATCCCGCTGGTCGTGCCGGAGGTGAACCTCGAGGCGCTCGGGCAGTTCAGGAACAGGAACATCATCGCCAATCCCAACTGCTCGACCATCCAGATGGTCATGGCCTTGAAGCCGCTGCACGATCTCGCCCGGATCAGGCGGGTCGTCGTCGCCACCTACCAGTCGGTGAGCGGTGCTGGCCAGGAAGCCATGGACGAGCTCTTCGAGCAGACCAAGGCGATCTACATGAATGACAGGAAGGCACCGGAGATCTTCCCCAAGCCGATCGCCTTCAACTGCATTCCGCGGATCGACAGCTGGATGGCGGACGGCTCGACCAAGGAAGAGTGGAAGATGACGGTCGAGACGAAGAAGATTCTCGACCCGGCGATCGAGGTGACCGCCACCTGCGTCCGGGTTCCGGTCTTCGTCGGTCACGCACTCGCCGTCAATGTCGAGTTCGAGGAGCCGATCAGCCCCGAGGAGGCCCGGGCGGCGCTGCACGAGTTCTCGGGCGTGCTGGTCGTCGACCGCCCCGAGGACGAGGAGTACGCGACCCAGCTCGACTGCGTCGGCGATCACGCCACCTTCGTCTCGCGCATCCGCAAGGACCCGACCGTGCCGCACGGGCTCAATATGTGGGTGGTTGCCGACAACCTGCGCAAGGGTGCCGCCCTCAACACCGTGCAGATCGCCCAGGCGCTGATCGAGGAAGGCTACATCTGAGCCCAGCGCTCGGTCAGTCGAGGATGCTGCCGTCGATATCGGCGAGCGGGATGGGCGAATGGCAGGCGTTGAGCGTCAGCTCGGTCAGTGCCCGACAATCTGCGCATGCCATTCCCCGTCATGCCGCCGCCAGACCTCGATCCGTTGGGTCGTCGACGCCACGAACATGATCTCCTCGACCGAGGGAAAGGCTCGATAGAAGTCGAACTTTTCGCCATGGTCGATGGAAGTCGTCGTCGGCGAGAGGACTTCGAAGACGAGGCTCGGTCCCTCGATCGCCTTCCGGCCCTTTTGCCGCGGCTCGCAAGTGACCACGATATCCGGGGCATAGCTGCGCCACGCGTCCTCGGCACGGACGAGCGCTACGAGCTGGTCGACGGCAAGCTCGCGCATCGGAAGCCTCCGGCTGCAGCGGAGAGATGGCACGTTCCGGCGCGGCCGCGTAGCCGGCGGCCGCGCTATTTGCTACGACCGCACGCGCCATGACGACGAACCTGCACGAGTTCACCGTCTCCGAGATCGCCTTCGCCCTGAAGAAGACGATCGAGGATGCCTACGGTCTGGTCCGGGTGCGGGGTGAGATCTCGGGCTTCAAGCGGGCCGCATCCGGCCATCTCTATCTGGCGCTCAAGGACGACCAGGCGGTGCTCGACGGGGTCTGCTGGCGAGGCACGGCGGGCAAGCTCGCGTTCAGACCCGAGGATGGCCTCGAGGTCGTCTGCACCGGACGTCTGACCACCTATCCCGGCCGGTCGCGCTACCAGCTCGTCATCGAGCACATGGAGCCGGCCGGCGTCGGTGCATTGATGGCGCTCTTCGAGGAGCGCAAGCGCCGACTCGAGGCCGAAGGGCTGTTCGACCCGGCGCGCAAGCAGCCGATTCCTTATCTGCCGGAGTGCATCGGCATCGTCACCTCGCCCACGGGTGCGGTGATCCAGGACATCCTGCACCGGCTGGCCGAGCGCTTTCCCGTCCACGTGCTACTCTGGCCGGTGCTGGTCCAGGGCGAGGGGGCGGCCGAGCAGATCGCGGCGGCGATCAGCGGCTTCGACCGTTTTGCCGCGACCGGCGCCGTTCCAGCGCCTGATGTGGTTATCGTGGCCCGGGGCGGGGGCTCGATCGAGGACCTGTGGGCCTTCAACGAGGAGATCGTGGCGCGTGCGGCCGCGGCCTGCCGGATCCCGCTGATCTCGGCCGTCGGCCATGAGACGGACACCACGCTCATCGATTTCGTCGCCGACCGGCGGGCACCCACCCCGACGGCCGCGGCCGAGATCGCGGTGCCGGTCAGGGCCGAGCTGCTGGCGACGCTAGCCGGGCTCGCCGAGCGGCTGATCCACGGCAGCGAGCGCGGGCTGGCAGAGCGCCGCCGGCATCTGGAGGGGCTCGGCCGCGGCCTTCCGGACCCCGCCGCCCAGCTCCGCTATGCCGAGCAGCGGCTCGACGACCTCGCCGAGCGGCTCAGGCTCAGGACCCCGCTGGTGCTGCTCGAGGAGCGGAGCGACCGCCTGGCGCTTCGCCACGCACGGCTGGCAGAGCTCGCCCGGGACCGGCTGCGGGAGGCCGGCCGCGACCTCTCGCGGCGGCCGCAGGCGAGCCTGGACGCGGCGATCGGGCAGGCGCTGGTCCGCCTCGCCCGCAGCCTCGACACCCCCGCCAAGCTCCTGGAGAGCCTCAGTCACCGGCGCGTGCTCGAGCGTGGCTACGCGCTGGTGCACGGGGCCAAAGGCCTCGTCACAACGCGCGACGGTGCCGCGGCCGAGCGCCGCCTGGAGATCGAGTTCGCCGACGGACGGCTGCCGGCATGCCCGCTGCCCGACGGCGACCAGCCGATCAGGCCTAGACGGAAGGCCACTGCCCAGCCAGCCGCCGCCAGCCGAGGGCAGGGGAGCCTCCTTTGACCGACCAGCCGAGTGGGACGATGAGCGCGGACGAACGACCGATCGACCGGCTGCTGGCCGTGATGCGCCGGCTGCGAGACCCGGAGCGGGGCTGCCCCTGGGACATCGAGCAGACCTTCGCCACGATTGCCCCCTATACCATCGAGGAAGCCTACGAGGTCGCCGACGTAATCGAGCGCGAGGCCTGGGGCGATCTGGTGGGCGAGCTCGGGGATCTGCTCCTGCAGGTGGTCTATCATGCGCGGATCGCCGAGGAGGCGGGGCTCTTCGCCTTCGACGACGTCGCCGCGGCAATCGCCGAGAAGCTGATCGCCCGCCACCCGCACGTCTTCGCGGCGCACGAGGTGCGCACTGCCGAGGCGCAGCGCGAGCACTGGGAGGCGACGAAGGCGGCCGAGCGCGCATGGAAGGCGGCATCAGGGGGTGCTGCGGCCAGCATCCTCGACGACCTGCCTAAAGGGTTGCCGGCGCTGACGCGGGCCTTGAAGCTGCAGAAGCGGGCCGCCCGGGTCGGCTTCGACTGGCCCGACCTCGAGGGCGTGCGGGCCAAGGTCAACGAGGAGCTCGACGAGCTCGAGGCGGCAACCGAAGAGCAGCGCGAGCAGGAGCTCGGCGACCTGCTCTTCACCCTGGTCAACCACGCCCGGCGGCAGGGCCTCGATCCCGAAGCGGCGCTCAGGCACGCCAATGCCAAGTTCGAGCGACGCTTTCGGTCGATGGAGACGGCGACCGACCAGCCGCTATCGGCGATGGATCTCGGGTCGCTCGAAGCCCTCTGGCAGGCGGCGAAACGCGACGAGCGAACCTGACTGCCCGGCCGCGGGCCGGCGCGGCGGCCTTTTTCGCGGGTCTCCGCCATGTTCGAGCACGAGTGGGAGTGTCGCGCCCGGTCTCGGCTGGCCGGGCCTCGGAGACGGCGGCGGACGGATCGTCAGGCGGCCCACTCGCAACGGCGTCGAATTCACTTACAGATTTCCCGAACCCGGCTGCTATGTTAAAGTGAAAGTGAATAGCCGGTTCGACCTCATGGTTTCTAACTTGTTGAGGTAAATGCCCTATTGGCCGTCTGGCGCAGCCTTTGCGGCGTCGTTCCCACGCCGGCACGGTTCAGCAATTTGTTCTGCCGGTGTGTTGGATCAACAACCTTCGGTGAGAGCGAAATGGGCGAAAGGGCACGGCAGAAGGCATCGATCGTCGACCACCCGCTGCCGATCAGCAAGCTGCGCGGTGTCCCCTCGGTGGTACGGCTCAGATTGAAGAGTCAGCGGATCACCACCTGTGCCCAACTTCTCACGGCAGCTGCGGCCGCCGAATGTCGGTCGGCCTTGGCCGAGATGACCGGCATCGATCCCGGCATCCTGCTGGCGCTGGTCCGGCGGGCTGACATGGCGCGGATCAAGGGGATCGGCACGGTGTTCGGGCTGATGCTCGAGGATATCGGCGTTCTCGACATCCAACGCCTAGCCGGACAGGACCCGGCAGAGTTGCACGACGCGTTGCGCCGCTACAATCTGGAGGAAAGGCTCGCCCGGCGCTCGCCGACGCTGGAGGAGGTCGAGTCCTGGGTGACCGACGCTCGAAACCTGCCGATCATCGTGACCTACGCGCGCGAGCCCGTCCAGCTCGGCGGCTAGCCAGCGACAGTGTCAGAATCCTGTACGGTTCTTGGAAGGTCCGCGAGCGGCCATCCAAGCTCGGGGAGACATAAACCGAACGCTCACAGATGCTTGACCCGGCCGGGCCGGTGGGCCTTCCGGGCGACCGGGCGCCGGGCTTGGCTCACGAGGACACCAGGTGTCGACCCATTTGACAGTCGACCGCCGGAGCTCGGCGTTCAGCGGCGCTCGTCGTCCGTCGGCTGCAATCCATAGGGCTCGACGAGGCGCCAGACGTGCGCCGGGACCATATGGCGCAGCCGTCTCGGGTAGCTGCGGCGCAGATGCAGCACCGTCTCGAGCGCCTTCATCTCGACCCGTGCCCGGGCGAATTCTAGGCCCTTGGGGCCGATCTTCGGCATCAGCCAGCCCATGAGCGGCCTGAGCCAGTCGGGCATGGTGCGCAGCGGGAGACCGCCGGCGGCGCGCTCGACATTGGCCTTGAACCCGGCGACCGAGCTTCGGCGCTTGCCGCTGCTGCCTGGTGCCGACGCCTCGATCTCGCCGTCGAGCAGCTCTAGCAGCTTCTCGCCCCGCTCGTTCCGGACCAGCAGCCACTGGGCCCCTTCGCCGCCCATGTAGCCCACGGTGATGTCGGCCAGGACGTTGGTATAGTCGACGCAGGTGCGACAGGTCAGCGGGAAGAAATCCGGCGGGAGCTTCGAGATCGGCAGCTTGAGGAACGGGATTTCCTGCCGCCTTCCGTCGTCGAAACGGAGCTCGACATGGTAGTCGGCACGGAACTCGAGGTACGAGATCGTCGCCGGCTCGGGGCTGAGCAGCGCCAGGAATTCGTGGAAGCGCTCGGTCGTGGTGTTGTCCGAGCAGGGCGTGCCGACGACGTACAGCGCCTCCAGGCCAAGCTCGTCCTCGAGCACCCGCAAGGCATGCACCTGGCACGGAATGCCGATCACCGCGAGGCGCTTGTAGCCTTTGGCTCGGGCGGGCTCCAAGAGGGCGAGCAGCGGGGCGTAGCCCATCCGCATGCCGCGACACTGCGCCATGGCCTCGGGCCGTGTGACGATCACCGGGACCGGCCGCCAGCGGTCGGCCTGGTCCGGCGCCATGGTCAGCACGGCGTCGACAGTGCCGCTCTCCAGGAGGCGCTCGCCGAGACGGGTGGCGATGCCGGTCCACTGCGCCCCCTCGCGGGCCGGCCGAAGGGCAGCCTTCAACATCCGGCGATAGGGCCCGAAGAAGCGCTCGTCGCCCAACCTCGGGTCGCGGGCGCGCCCGTGCACCTTGGCCTCCAGGCCCGGATAGTCCGGCCTGATGAACTGGCAGGCCCGGCCGCAGGCCTTGGCATCGCGCATTCGCGAGACGCCGCAATCGGTGCAAAGCCCGCGCGGTGCGGCGTCGGCAAGAGGCGGCGCCCAGCGGGCCGGCGTCGCCGGCGCGGCACGTGGCGGGTCGGACGGCAGGACGGCTGCCGCTGGCGGCACTTCGACGGACACCGTCACTACCTCCCGGTCGATCATCTGCAGCCATGCATGCTAGTGGCGGGACGGCCACAGCTCCACCCCCGAGCACGCCGCGACTGCACGGCGATGCTGGATCATGGTGGTCGCTTGCGCATCGTTGGCGGGCATGCGATAGGCCCCGATTGGCGTTTCCGGACGTTTCAGCGCCCGGTTGTGCCGCGCGACCGACGAGAGGAGATTTCGTTCCGATGCGCCATCCAGCGATGATCGCGATCCTCGCCCTCACCCTCCTCGCCACGCCGGCCGCTGCCGCCGGCGACCGGGTGCTCGACGGCAAGGCCGCCGCCGAGCTCGGCGACTACGTCACCGCGGTGGCGATCTGGCAGCCTTTGGCCGAGGCCGGTGACCCCCGGGCCGAAACCTATCTCGGCATCATGTACGACAACGGCTACGGCATCACCCAGGATCGGGCGATGGCCTTCCGGCTGTTCGAGCGCGCGGCCAACCGCGGCTACGCCTCCGCGCAGTACCACCTGGCCTTCATGTACCATCACGGCCGCGGCGTGCAGCGCAGCCAGACCGAGGCGCTGAAATGGTACCAGCTCGCTGCGGCGCAGGGTGACGTGGCGGCCCAGTACAATCTCGGCCGGATGTACGCGCACGGCCTCGTCGTGCCGCGCGACCTCGTGACCGCGTACATGTGGTTCGAGCTCGCGGGTCGCCAGCGCACCTCGATCCGGCCGCTGGCCACGCGCGACCGGCGGGGTCTCGAAAAGCAGATGAGCAACGCGGAGATCGAGGAGGCGAGCCAGCGTGCCGAGCGCTGGCGGCCGGGCTGACGCCGGCGCTGGCTCAATCCTTGGCGATGCCGCGATAGGCCTCCTCGCCCCAGACCTGCTTGACCCGGCGGTCGCGGCCACAGGCGAAGCGATAGCCGGTGTAGCGGAACGAACTCGTCAGGTAGTAGTCCTGGTGGTAGTCCTCGGCGGGCCAGAAGGCGTCGGCGTCGAGGATGGGCGTGACGATCGACCGGCCGAGCGCGGCCTCGGCAGTTGCTTTCGACGCCTCGGCCGCCTCCCGCTCGGCATCCTCGGCGACGAAGATGGCGGTCCGGTAGCTCGGGCCCCGGTCACAGAACTGACCACCGTCGTCGGTGACGTCGATGGTCCGCCAGAAGATGTCGAGCAGCTCCGCATAGCTGATGACCGCGGGATCGAAGGTGACCCTGACAGCCTCGTAGTGGCCGTCCGCGGAATGGCTCTGATAGGTCGGGTTCTCGGTCCAGCCGCCGATATAGCCTGAGATGGTCTCCGACACACCGGGCACCTTGTCCATGTCGGCCTCGACGCACCAGAAGCAGCCGCCGGCGAGTATCGCCTGCGCGGATTCCTCGGCTTTTGTCGGCGCGGCAATCGCCGCTAGCGCCACGGCGGCGACGAGGGTCCTTCGCGGCATCGGCGATCCTCCTTTCGGGATTGGCTCACGAACCATGGTGTACCACGGTTGCCGTGGCCGGCAGCCCTATCCGCTGCCCGATGACCAGGAGGTCGGCCATCACGATGCCGGGAGGTAGAGGTGCAATGCCGGAGCTACGGAGGAAGGACGATCGCCGCAACTATGGCGACGCTTCGACTTGCGTCGACGATCCCGCCATCCCCGACGTCAAGGGTGGCGAGGCGACGATCGCGGTTGGCAGCTTTCGGCTGATCGAGCGGGCGCTGCTGATCGTGGTGGCGCTGATGACGCTGGTTGCCGCGGCGATCGAAATCTGGGCGGTCTACGAGAACCGGACCATCGATCTCGCCGACATCCTGTTGATGTTCCTCTAGACCGAGGTGATCGGCATGGTGGCCGTGTTCTACACCGGCCGCGGCTCGCCGTTCGTCTATCCGATCTTCATCGCGATCACCGCCATGGCCCGCCTGACCGCGTTGCAGGGCAAGGACATGGCGCCGGAGAACGTTTCTCGCGAAGCAGCGGCCATCCTGCTGCTCGCCTTCGCCGCCGTGATCATCGTCCGGGCGGGAAGGACCCAGGCCGCCGCTCCCGCACGCTCCACTTGACCGGGCCATCCGGCGCGCTACCATTCGCCTCGGCCGAAGATCGCGTGTGGGAGAGTCCGGCGGGTTGTTCCTGGCCCGGCCGGCGCCGAAGGAGCAACCGCCCCGGAAACTCTCAGGCCCCAGGACCGCACGCGAGTTGGCCCTCTGGAGAGCGGGTGCGAGGGCACCCCACCGACGGGGAAGGCGACGGGGTTGCCCCGCGCCTGAATCTCTCAGGTCAAGGACAGAGGGGGCGTCTTCGCGGGACAACCATGTCCCGTTCCTGACGCAACCACGAGGTGCTGCGCCTTGGCCGAGTTCCTGACCACACCATTGGACCCGCTGCATCGCGAGCTCGGTGCGCGAATGGTCGACTTCGCCGGCTGGGCCATGCCCGTCCAGTACCCGACCGGCATCATCAAGGAGCACAGCCAGGCGCGCGAGCGGGCGGCCCTCTTCGACGTGTCGCACATGGGCCAGGTGCTGATCGAGGGGCCGGATGCGGCGGCAGCCATCGAGCGGCTGGTGCCCGCCGACATCCAGAGCCTGCAGCCGGGCCGGGCGCGCTACACCCAGCTCACCAACGAGGCCGGCGGGATCATCGACGACCTGATCGTCACCGCGACAGAGACCGGGCTCTTCGTCGTCGTCAATGCCGGCGGGCGCGTGGTCGATCTGGCGCATCTCGAGGCCAACCTGCCCGACCATGCGGTGCGGCTCCTGGCAGATCGGGCGCTCGTGGCGCTTCAGGGCCCGGCCGCCGTCGGGGTGCTGGCGGGAATGGCGCCCGAGGTGGCCGAGCTCCGTTTCATGGAGAGCCGCGAGCTGACGCTCTCTGGGCTCGCCGTGCGGGTGTCGCGGCTGGGCTACACCGGTGAGGACGGCTTCGAGATTTCCGTGCATGCCGACCATGCGCAAAAGCTGGCGCGGACCTTGCTGGCGCACGAGCAGGTCGCACCGGCGGGGCTGGGGGCCCGGGATTCGCTCCGGCTCGAGGCCGGGCTCTGCCTCTACGGCCACGACATCGACACGACCACGAGCCCGATCGAGGCGTCGCTGGCCTGGACGATCGGCAAGCGGCGGCGCAGCGAGGGCGGCTTTCCGGGTGCGGCGCGCATCCTGCGCGAGCTGGCGGAAGGGCCCGCACGGCGGCTGGTCGGCCTCGTGCCCGAGGGGCGTGCCCCGGCCCGCGAGGGTGCGGCGATCCTGGACGAGGCGGCGCGTGCTGTCGGCCGGGTCACCAGTGGCGGCTTCGGGCCCACCGTCCAGGGCCCGATCGCCTTGGGCTATGTCGAGAGCGGCCACGCCGGGCCCGGCACGCGGCTGGCGGTCGAGCTGCGCGGCAAGCACGTCCCGGCCGAGGTCAGGAAGCTGCCGTTCGTGCCGCATCGCTATCATCGCTGAGAGGGACCCTCCATGGCGCGCTACTACACCAAGGATCACGAGTGGCTGGACGTCACCGGCAATGTCGCCACGGTCGGCATCACCGACCATGCCCAGGAGCAGCTCGGCGACGTCGTCTTCGTCGAGCTCCCCGAGCCCGGCACCGAGGTCGCCAAGGGGGGCGAGGCCGCGGTGGTGGAAAGCGTGAAGGCGGCGTCCGACGTCTACGCCCCGGTATCGGGCAAGGTGACCGAGAGCAACACCGCCCTCGAGGAGCACCCGGCGATGGTCAACGAGGACGCCGAGGGCGGCGCCTGGTTCTTCAAGCTCGAGCTCGCCGACAAGAGCGAGCTCGAGGGGCTGATGGACGCCGAGGCCTACCAGGCCTTTCTCGAGACGATCGACTGACCAAGAGACCGCAACAGCCTGGAGCTTCCGTCCATGGGTAGGGTCGAGACCTTGCAGCCGGCCGACGTCGCCTTCGGGCCCTTCGTCGCGCGACACGTCGGCCCGAGCGACGCCGAGGTGCAGGCGATGCTGGAGGTCGTGGGCGTCACCTCCCTCGCGGCCCTGATCGACGAGACCGTGCCGCCGGCGATCCGCCAGTCGTCGCCCCTCGCGCTGCCGCCACCGTTGAGCGAGCCCGAGGCGCTGGCCCGGCTGACCGAGCTCGCCGGCCGAAACGCGGTCAAGCGCTCGCTCATCGGCATGGGCTACTACGGCACCCACACGCCGGCTGTGCTCTTGCGCAACCTCTTCGAGAACCCCGGCTGGTACACGGCCTACACGCCCTATCAGGCGGAGATCAGCCAGGGCCGGCTCGAGGCCCTCCTGAACTGGCAGCAGGCGGTGGTCGACCTCACCGGCATGGAGCTCGCAAACGCCTCGCTGCTCGACGAGGCGACGGCGGCGGCCGAGGCCATGACGCTGGCGCACCGGACCGCCAAGAGCAAGGCCGAGGCCTTCTTCGTCGACGTCGACACCCACCCGCAGACCAAGGCCGTGCTGCGGACCCGGGCGGCACCCCTGGGCATCGCCATCGTCGAGGGTGATCCTCTCACCGAGCTTTCGCCCGACGAGGTCTTCGGTGCCCTGTTCTCCTATCCGGGCTCGTCGGGCGAAATCCGCGATTTCCGTCCGGCCGTCGAGGCGCTGCATGGCAACGGCGCGGTCGTCGCCGTCGCCGGCGACCTGCTCGCCCTCTGCCTGCTCGAGGCACCGGGCCAGTGGGGGGCCGACATCGTCCTCGGCTCCGCCCAGCGCTTCGGCGTGCCCATGGGCATGGGCGGCCCGCATGCCGCGTTCTTCGCGACGAAGGATGCGATGAAGCGCTCGATGCCCGGCCGCATCATCGGTGTCAGCCAGGACGCGCGTGGCCGGCCGGCGCTCAGGATGGCGTTGCAGACCCGCGAGCAGCACATCCGGCGCGAGAAGGCGACGAGCAATATCTGCACCGCGCAGGTGCTGCTGGCGGTCATGGCGGGCATGTACGCCGTCTGGCACGGGCCGAAGGGCCTGGAGACGATTGCCAGGCGTGTGCACGGGCTGACCGCCGATCTGGCGGGACGACTGGAGTCGGCTGGCGTCGTCCGGGTCAACGCCCATTTCTTCGACACGCTCACTCTGGCCCTGCCCGGCAAGGCGGCGGCGATCCTGGCCGCGGCCGAGGCCGCGGGCTTCAATCTGCGGCCGCTCGACGGCGACCATCTGGCGCTCTCGCTCAACGAGACGGTGACGGCCGAGGAGGTCGACGAGCTCGCCCGGATCCTCGGCGCCAGCGGTGGCGGCGAGCCCGCGATCGGCCTGCCCGAGGTGGTGCGGCGGCGCACGCCCTATCTCACCCATCCGGTCTTCGCCGCGTATCGCAGCGAGACGCAGCTCCTGCGCTATCTGCGCAAGCTGCAGCTCAAGGACCTCGCGCTCGACCGCTCGATGATCCCGCTCGGCTCCTGCACGATGAAGCTCAACGCGGCGGTCGAGATGATGCCGGTGAGCCTGGCCGGCTTCGCCCATATCCACCCCTTCGCGCCCGCGGACCAGACCAGGGGCTACCAGCAGCTCTTCGCCGACCTCGAGGACTGGCTCTGCCGAATCACCGGCTTCGACGCCGTCTCGCTGCAGCCCAATGCCGGCAGCCAGGGCGAGTATGCCGGGCTCCTGACCATCAGGGCCTGGCATCGCTCGCGCGGCGACGAGACGCGCGACGTCTGCCTCATTCCTGCCTCCGCCCATGGCACCAACCCGGCGAGTGCCGTGATGGCGGGGATGCGGGTGGTGGTCGTCGCCTGCGACGACCAGGGCAATGTCGATCTCGCCGATCTCACCGCCAAGGCCGAGGCGCACAAGGACCGGCTCGCCGCCCTGATGATCACCTACCCGTCCACCCACGGCGTGTTCGAGGCGCACGTCAAGGACGTCTGCCGGGTCGTCCACGAGTGCGGCGGGCAGGTCTACATGGACGGTGCGAATCTCAACGCGCTCGTCGGCCTGTGCCGGCCGGCCGAGATTGGCGCCGACGTCAGCCACATGAACCTGCACAAGACCTTCTGCATCCCGCACGGCGGCGGCGGGCCGGGCATGGGCCCGATCGGCGTCAAGGCGCATCTCGCCCCGTTCCTGCCCGGCCACCCGGTGACCGGCGGGGGCGGCGCGCAGAGCCTCGGCACGGTCTCGGCCGCCGCCTGCGGCTCCCCCTCGATCCTGCCGATCAGCTGGGCCTACATCGCCCTGATGGGGTCCGCCGGCCTGCGGCACGCGAGCGAGGTGGCGATCCTCAACGCCAACTACATCGCCACCCGGCTCAAGGATCACTTCCCCGTCGTCTATGCCGGCCGCAACGGCCGGGTCGCGCACGAGTGCATCATCGACTTCCGCGACATCAAGCAGGCGACCGGCATCGGCACCGAGGACGTCGCCAAGCGCCTGATGGACTACGGCTTCCACGCGCCGACCATGTCCTGGCCGGTGCCCGAGACGATGATGATCGAGCCCACCGAAAGCGAGGCCAAGGGCGAGCTCGACCGGTTCTGCGACGCCATGATCGCCATCCGGGACGAGATCCGCGCCATCGAGCAGGGCCGCAGCGACCCGGTCGACAACCCCCTGAAGAATGCCCCGCACACCGCCGACCTGCTGCTCGGCGACTGGACCCGCGCCTACACCAGGGCCCAGGCCTTCACGCCCCTGGGCGGCGATCTGACCGACAAGTACTGGCCGCCCGTGGCCCGCGTCGACAATGTCTACGGCGACCGGCACGTGGTCTGCACCTGCCCGCCACTGGAGGCTTATGCGGAGGCGGCGGAGTAGGGGGCTACGCCGGGAACCAGCGGCGGAGGGCGTCACAGAGGGTATTGAACGCCGGGTCGGTACACTCATTGAGGGACACTCGGCTCGCAATCTTCTTGTAGATCGTCGAGCTTCGTGGCCGCGAAGCTTCGGCCAAAACTGTCGTAAAGGCCTTCTTGGGATCACGTGGCTTCTTTTCATGAGGGAACCAAAGGCCCCGATCGGCGAGCCAGCCACGCAGACTGGGCGCACCGAAGCGATCAGGATCAAAGGCCAGAGCGTCATGGACATGTGGGCTCTCCTGCCACATCCAGACTTCGAGTTCAGGATCGATGACGATCACGGCGAACCTGTTTTCCGGCCATCCGCCTCTTCGGAGATCATTGGCAATCTGTTCTCGAATCGCCTCGGCACCAGGCGAACCGTCCCAGGCGCTGTCGAGCATTACCACTAGATTCTTGTGCGTTAATTGCTTTGTGCGAGTATAGTCTGCAGATTTTTTTTGAACATCCGGGTCACGGTAAGCAGCAATTAGACAATCTTCTGTAACGTCGAATACAAACGTCGAGCAACCGATCGAGCGATGCAATCCAGCTCGCCCGAACAGGCCCCTCAAAACAAACTCCATGTTCTTATCGGCAACTAGAAAGAAGCAATCCCTCATCCGAGAATTCCGCTCGCAAACAGGGTCGGCAGATCGAGGCTGTCGCGCCACTCCTTTAAACGTGGGTGGTCCTCTCCTCGGACAACGGCAATTGATCCGTCATCAGCTCGCGTGAAGCAGAGCAGGTCACGAATTTCGACTTGGCCGAGCACCATTGGCGAGTGCGTGGCGCAGAAAACCTGGCCATCGTAATAGCTCTGTAATGCCTGCAGCACGGTGGCCATTGCCGGCGGATGAATGCCATTCTCGGGCTCTTCGATCAGCAGCACGGAAGCGGGCGGTCGCGCGTAGGCAAGTAGTGTGAGAGCCAGGAGCCGCAAGGTTCCGTCAGAAAGCAACCAGGCAGGCGCAGCGAAGCCGTTGCGGTAGGTGATCTTGACGTAGCGGGCAAGGTCGGCAGGTTGCTGTTCGGTCGAGATGGCGACCACGTCCGGCAGAGCTGTTTGCACGTGCTCGACCCATTGCGCAAATCGTTCTTCGTCCTTCTCGTAAAGATCATGTATCACCCACGGCAGGTTGGAGCCGTCATGCGCGAACGTTGTCTGGACACCTGCCGCCGACGGTAAGCGGATGGCCTCGGCGTTTAGAACCAGCCTAAATACTGCCTCCATCAGGAAGCGCTTTATCCAGATAGAAGCGCTGAATTTTTCCTCATCCTCCGGAAGATTTGAAAGTGCGGAACGCGAAGGACCAAGTCGAAACTGATTATTCCATTTGCCTACCTCCGATCGAAAATAATCATTTCCTGTCTTGCTAATTTTTGAAATTACTTTGCGCCAGCCCGCAGGCGTTGCTTGATGCGGCTGGCGAACGATTGTGCCGCCGGCTGGCATCGGCTCCGGCTCGGGGAAAAATAACGATCGCTGGACCTTGTCCTTCGGCCGGCCATTGCTGCCTGGCTGGCGTAGCCAGAGCGTCTCGGTCTTGAAGCCCAGTTCGCCGTCGGTCGCTATTGCCAGCTCATAGCGAGCGATAGGATGTTCTACCGCCTGCCCCAAGATTGCGGGCAGCTCGATCTCCAGCACGATCTCGATATCACCGCCCTGGCCACACCAAGTCAGATCCCTCGGATTGAAGCAGCGCGGCGCAATACCCAGCCGCTTGTTGCCGAGAAAGGCGCGCTCCAGGCCAGCCTGAAGAATGTCGCGCACAAAGCTCACGACATCAAACAGCGTGCTCTTGCCGCTGGCGTTGGGGCCGACGAGCACCTGGAAGTTCGCAACGTCGACTCGCACGTAACGAAGCGCGCGATAGTTGAGGACTTCGATCGTGCGGATCACGGCAGTGTGTCAGTTCCGTTTGGGGGCCAGCGGCCTTGGCTAGCCACTGCACTGTATCGAGAAGCGTACATCGCTCAACAAGGACGGTCGAGGCAACTCGCTCATCGAAGCTTCACGTCCACCAACCCGTGCCGGATGGTCCTCAACGTCCGCCGGGCGCCGGTCATGGCTTCGGCCCAGTCGAGGTCGGGGCCGGTGTGGTCGATCAGCTTCCCGACGGCGCTGGTGAAGCGGCTCGGCTTCGACTCCCTGCCGATCGCGAAGAGGAGGCAGCCGACGAGCGCGTGCCCGAGGCGGGCCTCGAGCCGCGCGTGCGCCCCGGCGATGGTCTTGAGGATGTGGGCCAACGCATAGTGCGCACCCAGCCGCGCGGACCAGGTCGGCAGGGCGCCGGCGTTCTCCAAGTCCTCGGGCCGCGTGGGCAGGAGCGCTGTGCCGCCCAGAATGCCGATGTCGTGGCTCAGGCGCCAGGTGCTGCGATGGCTGCCGAGCAGGGGCCGGGCGGGCTCGGGCAGGTCCTCGAACGCCTGCAGCTCGACCGCAGCGAAGCCGCGGCGCAGGCGCTCCAAGAGCCGCCGGTAGTCGGCGAGCGGGCAGTCGCCGCCGAGGAGGCGCTGGATGTCCGGCGTGCGCTCGAAGGCGCGGCGCAGATCGAGGGTGCCGTCGTCGAGGAAGCGGCGGATCGAGGGCATGCACGGGCTCCCGGATTGGACCGATGCCCGGGACCGTAAACTATTCCTATAAGATAGGCAATAATTCCTTATCCTTGCGCCTGCTTAGATGTTGAGCGGCTTGGCGAAGGTCGCCAGCGCCGCCTCCTTGATCGCCTCCTCCAGGGTCGGATGGGCGTGGCTGGTACGCGCCAAGTCCTCGGCCGAGGCGCCGAATTCCATGGCAACCGCGACCTCGCCGATCATCGTGCCGGCATCGGTGCCGATGATGTGGCAGCCGAGGATCTCGTCGGTCTCGGCATCGGCCAGGATCTTGACGAAGCCGTCGGTCTGGCCCACGGCCCGCGCCCGGCTGTTGGCCAGAAACGGGAACTTGCCGACCTTGTACTTCACGCCGGCCGCCTTGAGCTGCTCCTCGGTCCGGCCGATCGCCGCCACCTCCGGCTCGGTGTAGACCACGCCCGGAATCTTGTTGTAGTCGATATGCGGTCTCTGGCCGGCCAGCAGCTCGGCCACGGCCACGCCTTCCTCCTCGGCCTTGTGCGCCAGCATCGGCCCGTGGATGACGTCGCCGATAGCGTAGATGCCGTCCACCTTCGTCCTGAAGTGGTCGTCCACCTCGATCATGCCGCGCTTGTCCGGCTCGATCCCCACATTCTCGAGGCCCAGCCCCTCGGTGAACGGACGCCGGCCGATGGCGACCAGCACGATGTCGCACTCGATGGTCTGGGCCTCGCCGCCCTTGGCGGGCTCGACCGTCACCTTGAGCGTCTTGCCGTTGGCGTCGACGCCGGTGACCTTGGTGCCCAGCTTGAAGACGAGGCCCTGCTTCTCGAGGATCCGCTGGAACTGCTTGCTGACCTCCCCGTCCATGCCGGGCGTCACCCGGTCGAGGAACTCGACGACGGTGACCTTGGCACCCAGCCGCTGCCAGACCGCCCCCATCTCGAGGCCGATATAGCCGGCGCCGATGACGACGAGGTGCTCGGGCACCTTCTCGAGCTCCAGCGCCCCGGTCGAGCTGACGATCCGCTGCTCGTCCACCTCGACACCGGGCAGGGGCGTGCTCTCGGAGCCGGTGGCGATCACGATGCTGGTCGCCTCGAGCATCCGCTCGCCGCCGTCATTGAGCGCGACCGCGACCTTGCCGGGGCCGGCGAGCCTGCCGTGGCCCACGTGGTAGGTGACCTTGTTCTTCTTGAACAGGCCCTCGATGCCCTTGGTCAGCGTCTCGACCACCTCGTCCTTGTTGTCCATCATGGCGTCGAGATCGAGGTCGACCTTGCCCACCTGGATCCCGTGCTTCTCCATGCCGTGCCTGGCCTCGTGGTAGAGGTGCGAGGAGTGAAGCAGCGCCTTCGACGGGATGCAGCCGACGTTGAGGCAGGTACCGCCCAGCGTGCCGCGTTTCTCGACGCAGGCTACCTTCAGGCCGAGCTGGGCCGCCTTGATGGCGCCGATATAGCCACCCGGCCCACCGCCGATGAACACCACGTCGAAGCGGTCCTCGCTCATGTCTTCCCCTTTCGCGGCATCGCGTTCGCGCCGTTTTCGGCACTTCTAGTGCAGACCGCGTGGCGAACAAACCCCAAGCCACAGTGGGGACTTGACGCAGGCCGCGATCGGTGGCGAAGTCGTCGCAGGCGCAACAAGCAGAAAGGAGGTGATCCAATGTCGAGTGGGATGACGGCGGTGTCGTCCGGACCCGTGGCCTCGATGTCGGCAGCGGAGCAGCCTCCGCGGAAGGCGTGAGCCACAAAGGAATAATTTCCAGGGCCGGATGACCGCCGTGCTCACGGGAAGGCCGCCTCCGGGCGGCCTTTCTTCTTGCGAGAACAACCGAGAATGGCGAAGCGCGACCCGTTCGTCGATCACGTGCTCGAGCTCCTGGAACCCCTGGGGACGATGCGCGCGCGGGCGATGTTCGGCGGTTTCGGCATCTTCCACGTCGATCGGATGATCGCGCTGGTCGCCGAGGATCGGCTCTACCTCAAGACCGACACGGTGAGCCGGGCTACCTTCGAGGCCGCCGGGGCGCAGCCCTTCACCTACGCGGGCAAGCGTGGCAAGCCCGCCGTCATGAGCTACCACGAAGCGCCACCCGCCTGCCTCGACGACGCCGAGACGATGCTGCAGTGGGCGCGGCTGGCGGTGGAGGCCGCCCAGCGCGCCCCGGCGCCCAAACGAAAGCGCTGACCCCGTCGGCGGGCTGCATGGCCGCGTCGGGCGAATCCGGCTAGACCCGGTGCCATGAGCCGTCCTCCGAGCCCCTCCTGCAGCGCCGGCGCCGGCCTTGCCGCACTGTGGATGGCCGGTGCGATCGTCTCCTTCTGCCTGATGGCCGTGGCCGCGCGCGAACTCGCGGCGTCGATGAGCCCGTTCCAGATCCTGTTGCTGCGCAGCCTTGCCGGGGCGCTGTTCATCGGCCTCTACATCGCTCGCGGCGAGCCCGAGCTCCTCCGTTCGCAGCAGCCGCGCCTGCAGCTCGTCCGCCACACCCTCCATTTCGTCGGCCAAATCCTCTGGATCCTGGCGCTCGCCTGGCTGCCGCTGGCGCTGGTCTTCGCCGTCGAGTTCACCTCGCCGATCTGGGGGGCGCTGACCGCCATGCTGCTCCTCGGCGAGCGGCTGAACCGCTGGAGACTGCTCGCCATGGCGCTGGGCTTCGCCGGCGTGCTGGTGATCCTGCGTCCCGGCTTCGTCACGCTCGAGCCGGCGATCCTGGCCGCGCTCGGCGCAGCCGTGGCCTTTGGTGTCACCAATGCCATGACCAAGAAGCTGGTCCGCACCGACCAGCCCGGGGGCATCCTCTTTTGGATGTGCTGCGGCCAGACGCTGCTCTGCCTGCCGTTCGCCATTCGGCTCTGGGTGGCGCCTGCCGCCGCCGACCTGCCCTGGATCGCCGCCGTCGCGGTCACTGGCCTGACCGCGCACTACTGCCTCGCCCAGGCCCTGGCGAGTGCCGACGCCATGGTGGTGCTGCCAATGGAGTTCGTGCGCCTGCCCATCGTGGCCCTGATCGGGCTCCTGGCCTACGGCGAGCCGCTCGACCTCTGGACTTTCCTCGGCGCGGCCGTGATCGCCAGCGGCATCTGGCTCAACGTCAGGGCCGAGGCGACGCGCCCGCGGACGGCGCCGCCCCGGTGAACCAGCAGGGGCGATGCGTCAGTCGACCGGCAAGGTCTGGGCGTAGGCGAGCACGGCCGCTGCGGTTTCCGGCGGGAAGGCGCGCAGCGCGATCATCTCGGTGCCCGGGTGGCCGTTCCTGATCTTGTGAAACACCTCCCACGGGTTGGCATTGGCCTCGGTGCCGACATAGGCCGGCTCACCTGGCTCGCCCCAATCGAGCGCCTTGCCGGCGAAGCCGTGACACGATGCGCAGATGTTCTGGAAGATCCCGCGGCCGAGGTCGGCGTCACCGGTGACCGTGCCGTCGAGGGCGACCCAGCGCGGCGTCTCGTCCAGGCCCTGGCTGACGAAGGTGGCGAGCCGTCGCTTCGCCTCGACCGGCAGGAGGTCGTCACCGTAGCGGTGGGTGTCGTCGCCGAGGAGCGCCATGATCGCCTCGATCTCGGCTCCGGCCATGCCGGCCACCCCGCGGATGCCCGTGGCATAGGAGCCCGTCGCGTACTTGCCCTCGGCTCCACGGTAGTCCCAGCCGTGGCAGGACTTGCACCGCCAGGTGACTGCCCCGTCATGCGCCGTGTTGGCGGCGGGCCAGGCCGGGTGCGTGGTGGTTGGCAGCTCGGTATCCAGAACGTCGGCCCAGTGCTCGTAGAGCCGGCCGCCGACGGCGAGTGTCCAGGCCGTGCTCGGCTCTTTTGGCGCTCCAAACATGTAGTTGTAGTGGTAGGCCTCGTCGTCCTCGTCCTCGTCCTCGTCCTCGTCAGCGGCAGCCAGCAGGGGCACTGCGACGACGACCGCCAGCGCGGCAAGGAGGCAGGAGCGAGGGGGGTGATGACTACGCATGTCGCTCTCCCTTGGGTTCCTTTTCTTGGGATGCGCCCGACCCATCGCCGCCCTGCCCTCCGGTCGACCCGAGCCGTCCCCATCGGACATCATACCTTGCGATGCGTGGTCCTCGCAAGACTACGGCACATCCGGCGGCGCGCTGCCCCGCGCGGTGCGTGACGCTCGCCGGTCCGCAACGAGCGGCTCGACAGGCGCGCCCGACCGCCGCACTATCGCAGGGCGGGGGACGAAACGGAGGGCATGCAGTGCCGGACCATATCTTCATTGTACTTCAGGGCCTGTTGGCCTTCGGCGCGCCGCTGACGCTGGCCTTCATCGAGCTCTACAAACTGCGGCGCCGGACGCCGGCACCCGTCGGCGGCGGCGAGCCGAATATCGTGATGCTGACACCGCGGCGGGGCCGGTCGATGGCCATGCTGCCCGAGCCTGCCAACGCGGACGGCGAGCTGAAGCGGGCCGCCTGAGCAGCCGTAGCTCGACCGCCGCGTTCAGGACTTCAACCAGTTGCGGATCTTGATGACGAGGCGCTCCGCCTGGGAGAGACCCGCTCGCTCCTCCAGCAGCTGCGCCAAGAGGTCGGGTCGGTCGGTGATGATGTTGTCGACCCCCATGTCGATGAACCGAGACATCGTCGAGGGATCGTTGACCGTCCAGACATGGAGCTCGTAGCCGAGCCGCTTGGCGGTCACCACACGCTCCGGCGTGGCGAGCGCCGCCCGCACGGCCAGGATGTCGTAGCCGCGCTCGTCCAGGCGGCCAATGCTGGTGTGGACGAGCTGGGCCCGTCGCAGCCGCGGCTCGAGGCCGTGCACCTCGTCCAGGAGCGAACGGTTGAGGGAGGCGATGATGGTGCCCTCAACGGCATCCTCGGCCTGCAGCACCTCGACCACGCGCCGCACGAGGTCCGGGGTCTCCGGCGCCGGCTTGACCTCGATGTAGAGCCTGGCCCGATCGCCGACGGCACGGATCGCCTGCTCCAGGGTCGGGATCCGCTCGCCGGCAAAGGCCGGTGACCACCAGCTGCCCACATCGATCTCAGCGAGCTGTGCGGACGACACCTCCCAGATCCTGCGGTCGCTGCCGGCCACACGCCTCAGGTCGCGATCGTGGAGCAGCACCGGCACCCCGTCCGCGGTCTGGCGCACGTCGATCTCGACATAGGTCGCTCCATCGGCGATCGCCTGGTGGATGGCGGCCAACGTGTTTTCCGGTGCCGCGAGCGAGCTGCCGCGATGGGCGGAGATCGCGACGTCGTCGCTGAAATCGAAGGCCGTCATCACCCGGATCGCCTGGAAGACCGCGAAGGCGAGGATCGCCAGCTCCACCCCCCAGAGCGCGACGGCGGAGCCCTCCGGCGGCGGCGCCGCCGGCCGCTGGCGGTTGCCGGTCGCCAGCCGGTAGCAGGCGAAGACGACGAGTCCGTTCAAGCCGATGCCGACGAAGCTTGCAGCGATCGCCGCGAGGATCGCCAGCGTGACGACGATGATGGTTGCCGGGACCAGCACGGCACTGCGCTCGGGCAGCAGACCCAGGAGCGGCACGATCGTCCAGTCGATGGCGATGGTCGCCAGGACCGGCAGCAGCACGATCCCGGCGGCCACTGGCAGCACGGTCGAGGCGATCCGCCAGCGCAGTCGTCGGCCGACGGCGGCACTGCGTCGGAGCGCCGACCAGGCCCCCTGGTCCTGCAGCAGCAGGATCGGCACAGCGAGCACCCAGCGGACATAGATGACCGCGTTGCCGGCCAGCAGGCCCAGCACCAGCGGCAGCACCATAACGAGAAAGCGCCAGAGCGCTGCCGGCCGCTCGTTGACGACGTAGTAGATGTCGAGATCACCGAGCTGCCACTCGTAGAGCAGCAGGACCACGACGAGAAAGGGCACCGTGAAGCCGAGATGGGCCGCGACCCGCAAGGCGGTCAAGGCGAGAAAGCGGGGCAGCCTCCGGCCGATATGCCACAGAGCGGCCATGGCCGCGGCGTAGCGGCCCGGCACCCCGGAAGCGGCGATCACGATCATTCCCGCCTGATCGGCGATGATCCAGGTGAGCGTCAGCGTCGCCGCCACCATGAGCCAGACGATACCCACGGGCGACAGCGCGAAGGCCAGTATGTCGAAGTTTGTGACCACTGGCTGGCCGGCGCTGTTCAGCAGGGCGGTGAGCAGCCAGGAGCTCGCCGGCAGCAGAACGACGGTTGCGAGAACCGTGAAGAAGAGGTGGTAGACCACGAAGGGCCGGGCGTACCGCCGCAGACCCCAAAGCACCTCGCGTAACACAACGCTCCTGTCGTTCATCAGCGGCCGCTCGAAGGGACGACATCGCAGCGGCCCTGCCGCCGATCTGCACCCTCAGGCGATCGAGCCGGCTTCCTCCAGCTGGCCGCAGAGCGGATGCTCGAAAACGATACAAGGGACGTCCTTGATCGTCAGCACCTCGCCGGCGACGCAGCCGAGGCGCCGGGCGAGGCGGGCGGAGGCTGCGTTCTCCAGCGCCACGACGCTGACCAGGCGTGCCGGCCGCAGGGCTGCCGTCACGGCCGCACGCGCCGCGATCGCCGCCTCGGTCGCATAGCCGAGCCCCCACCACGGCCGGCCGAGCGTCCAGGCGATCTCCAGCGCCGGCCAGTCGATCGGGTAGAAGGGCCCGACCCGCCCGACCAGCGCACCGCTCGCCTTGTCCAGGACGATCCAGGGGCCGTAGCCGCGCAACTGCCAATGTCCCATGAGCCAGCCCAGCGCACGAAACGCCACGGCGGGATCCGCAAGCTCGGCGCCGCCGACGAAGCGGTTGACCTCGGGATCGGCGAGGAGCTCGGCATAGGCGGGAAAATCGTCGGCCTCGGGCAGCCGCAGGAGCAGGCGCGCCGTCTCCAGCCGCTCCGGCACGAGGAAAGACCGTCGCATTCAGCGCCGCTCCCGAAAGAACGCGCGCAGGAGATCGGCCGCCGGCCGCTCGCCGATGCCGCCGTAGACCTCGGGCCGATGGTGGCAGGAGCTGGCCGCGAAGACCCGGGCGCCGTGCTCGACCCCGCCACCCTTGGGGTCGGCGGCACCGAAGTAGAGCCGTCTGATCCGGGCGAAGGCGATCGCCTGCGCACACATCGGACAGGGCTCGAGGGTGACATAGAGGTCGCAATCGGCGAGCCGCGCGCTGCCGCGGCGTCGGCCGGCCTCGCGCAGCGCCAGGATCTCGGCGTGCGCGGTGACATCGCGGTCGGTCTCCACCCGGTTGTGGGCGGCGGCGAGCACGTTGCCCGCAGGGTCGACGACGACGGCCCCCACCGGGACCTCGCCCGCCACCGCCGCCCGCCGTGCCTCCTCGAGCGCGCGCTGCATCGGTCGTCCGCCACCTTCGCCCATCCGGCTCAGTCCGCGACCGCGAAGGTCACGCTGAAGTTCCGCGCCGCGGCCGGCGGGTCCTCCAGGTCGACGGTGAAACGCGTCGAGGCACCGTCGGCCAGCACTGGCTGGGGTGCGGCGATCTCCCGGACCAGCACCTCGTCCCGCACGGCATCGAGCAGGGCGATGCGCAAGGGCGGCACGGCCCGCTCGGTCCCCGCGACGTTGCGCACGGTGCCGGTGATGCGCAGGACCTCGCGGTCGTCGTCGGCGAGGCGCTCGGAGACGATGCCCGACAGCTCGAGCCCGATCGCCTGGGTGACGGGTAGCCCCAGCCGCTGATAGATTGGTGCCGCTTGCGGGGCCAGGGCGACGAGCTCGTTGCGACCGAGGACGAGGCCGGTGAGGATCAGCAGGAGCAGCAGGACCGCGAGCCAGCCGAGCGTGGCCGCGGTCGACCGACCGACGGCGGGTGCCCGGGGGGGCTTGTCGGAGCCGTCGCCGGTGCGCAGCTCGGGTGCCCGATCGAGTGGCGGCGGTGCCGCCGGCTGCTCGACCGCCGCGGCATGCGGCGGTGCCTCGGCTGCGTCGACGGCGTCGCTCTCGGCCGATCGGTCGCCATCGACCGCGGCCTCGTGGGCGACGAACCACCGATGTCCGCACGTCGTGCAGCGGACCATGCGTCCCGCAGGGCCGAGATGCGTCGGCGGGATCTCGTAGCGGGTGGCGCAGGAGGGGCAGGTGATGATCATCGCTCAGTGCTTGGCAGGCCGCGCTCGCGTCCATATAACGCATGAGTTGAGGTGAGTGTGAACCAATTCATCAAAGTTCCATACCCACCTACCACACCGGCCGCGCAAGGGGCCCGAGATTGAGCGCCGCCTCCACACCGCTCGTGCAACTGTCGGGGGTCGGCCTGCGCTACGGCGACGGGCCGCCGGTGCTGCACGCCGTGGACCTCGCCCTCGCCCCCGGGAGCTTTCACTTCCTCAGCGGCCCGACCGGCGCCGGCAAGACCTCGCTGCTGCGCGTGCTCAGCCTGTCGCTGCCACCGAGCACGGGCTCGGTCCACCTTTTCGGGCAGCGGATCGACACGCTCGGCCGTGCGGAGGTCGCGGCGTTGCGCCAGCGCATCGGCGTGGTGTTCCAGGATTTTCGTCTGCTCGAGCACCTGTCCACCTTCGACAACGTGGCGCTGCCGCTCAGGATCAACGGTGCCGACGAAGGGGAGACGGCGCGCTTCGTCGCCGACATGCTGGGCTGGCTCGGTCTCGGCGACAAGCTCGACGTGCGGCCTGGCGATCTCTCGATGGGGCAGCGCCAGATGGTCTGCATCGCCCGCGCCGTCGTGGCGAGGCCGCGCCTGCTGCTGGCCGACGAGCCGACCAGCAACATCGACAGCAAGACCGCCGAGCGGCTGATGAACCTCTTCGTTCAGCTCCACCGGCTGGGCACGGCCGTGCTCCTGGCGACGCACGGCGATCGGCTGATGGAGCGCTATCCCCATCCCGTCCTGCGCATGGCGGGCGGCCGCGTCAGCCTCGAGATTCCGCTCGAGCCGGCGCCGGTCCAGCCGGCCGGGCCACCGGCCTCCGGTCCCGGGGCGGCGAAGCGCGCCGCCCCGCCGGCCGCGGACGACTGAGCCATGGCGAGCGCCGAACTCGACCTGCCGCTCGACGGGGCCCCGGCCGGGCGCTTCCTGCTCTGGATCACGGCCGGGCTCGTCTATCTCGCGATCCTCGCCTTCGGCATCGCCGCCGTGGCCGACGTGCAGCTCGACGACGTCCGCCGCCAGCCGCGGATCATCACCATCGCCCTGCCGCCCAATCCGGACCCGGCGGCGGCCCGGCGCGAGCTGATCGACGTCATCGAGCTGCTGCGCACGCGGCCCGGCGTCGCCTATGCGAGCCTGATCGACGACGCCGAGATCGGCAGCCTCGTGCAGCCCTGGCTCGGCAGCGATTCCGCCCCCGAAGTGGCGACCGGGTCGCTGGGTCCGGCCCTGCCGCTGCCGCGGCTGATCGACCTCGCCTACAATCCCGGGGCGCCCGTCGATCTGGCGGCGCTCGACCGCGACCTCGAGGCGATCGTCGAGGGGGCGACGATCGGCGATGCCGGGCTCCTGCAGCGCAGCCAGGAGCGCCTCGCTGCGATCTTCCGGCGGGTCGGCGCCGGGGTCGGCGCCTTGCTGCTGCTGGCGAGCACGGCGCTCGCCGTCTGGGTCACGCGCATCACGTTCGTGCAGCATCTGCAGGCCATCGACCTGTTGCGGCTGATGGGTGCCAAGGACCGCTACATCGCCCTGCAGTTCGAGCACCACGCGCTCGGTCGGACCCTCCGCGGCGCCCTGATCGGCTTCGCGCTCGGGCTCTCGACCATCGCGATCGTCCTCTACGGCCCGCCGGCGCTGGGCCAGCCGGCCTTGACGGCGCACGCGCCGAGCGCGGTGCACTGGGTGCTCCTCGCTGTCGTGCCGGTCGCCACCGCGCTCGCCACAGCCATCGCCGCGCGGCTGACGGCGCATTTGGCACTGGCGCGGCTGGGCTGAACAAGCGATCAGGGGGCCGGTCGAGACCGCCCGGGGAGCCCCATCGCGTGCTGCTGGTTCGTTCACTGTTGTTCAATCTCTATCTCTGGCTCTGGACCGCGCTCCTGGTCGTGGCGCTGCTGCCGGTCGCCCCCTTCCTCTCGCCGGCCGGCATCCGCCGCTATGCCGCCTTCTGGATGCGCGGCATCCACCGGGGCCTCCACGCCATCGTCGGCCTCGGCTTCCGCGTCGAGGGGCTCGAGCGGCTGCCGGGCCAGCCCTGCATCATCGCCAGCAAGCACCAGTCCTCGTTCGAGACGCTGCTGTTCCACACCATCCGCCCCGACATCGCCATCGGGCTCAAGGAGGAGCTGACCCGGATCCCCCTCTTCGGCTGGTATCT
Source organism: uncultured Geminicoccaceae bacterium (assembly GCA_964460465.1). Lineage (GTDB taxonomy): Bacteria > Pseudomonadota > Alphaproteobacteria > Geminicoccales > Geminicoccaceae > SLRI01. Next base: position 28,664 of record CAYWSB010000003.1, read on the forward strand.
CAGGCTCGCCCGCAACATCGCCATCGACCGCGGCGGCGCCGCCAAGGCGATGCGCTCGCTGATCAAGGGGGCCGAGGCGGCGGTGGCGGGCGGGCTCTCGATCCTCATCTTCCCGGAGGGCAACCGCAGGCCCGTCGGGGCACCGCCCGACTACAAGCCGGGCGTCGCCGCCCTCTACAAGGCGCTGGACGTGCCGGTCGTGCCGGTCGCCCTGGATTCCGGCCGGTTCTGGGGTCGCCGCAGCTTCGTCAAGCGGCCGGGCACCATCACCGTCCGCTTCCTCGAGCCGATCCCGCCGGGCCTCGACCGCCAGGCGTTCATGCGGCTGCTCGAGGAGCGCATCGAGACGGCGACGGCGGCGCTCTACGCCCGGCCGGCCTAGCAGCCGGGCACCATTACGCCTCTAGGAATTTTAGCTTAGACGAGGCTCGTCGTCAACCGGCCCTCGGGGTCGTTCGACGGATTCGGGGGCTCGGGTTCGTTCGTCGCCGGGCGACACCGGGGCGGGCCGGTCGCTCGCGGGGCAAGGCATTGACCGGAAACGGCTTTCGCCGCCTGCCTGCGACATCCCGGCAGCCCGGGTTCGTTCGCGGGTTCCTGGGTTCGTTCGTCGAAATCTTGGGTTCGTTCGTCGTTTTGGTGGGTTCGTTCGTCGTTTCCCGGGTTCGTTCGCGGGTTCGTTCGTCGCGAATCGGGCCAAATGCGCCGCTCTATGCGCCATAAGGAACGCTTATGGCGCGTATAGCGGCGAAGATTATGACAAATGGCGCGTATAGCGGCGCATGGCTCGGGTTCATGGCGCATATAGCGGCGCCTCCCGAGGCTCGATGCGTCGTATAGCGGCGCATGATTCGAGCGATCGTTTGTAGGCACACGAGTTGTCATAAGCGTTCGTTATGAGGCTCGTCATGCCGGCTCGGCGGTGCCGGAAGGAAGGGGAAGATGACGGGGAGGCTCGCCTCCCCGTCGGCCCCACCGGAACCTGGCGACGCGCTTGTGGCGGCGGCCGGGCGCATGATACCCTCGACGGTCGGGGACTATGATGCGGGGCGTCCGGTGATGGCGGCGACGAGGTTCGGCAGGCAGGCGTGTCGGCGCGGCGTGGCGATGGTCGTGCTCGCCGCCCTTCTTCTCGGCTGCACGGCCACGCGGCCGGTCGACCTGCACGGGACCGCGGGGCTGGCCGACTCCGTGGCACCGCACGACCGGGTGAGCGTGACCACCACCGACGGGCGCGAGCTGTCCCTCGAGGTGGTCGCCGTCGAGCCGGATGCGCTGGTCGGCACGGACGAGCGGGGCGAGGAGCAGCGGCTCGAGCGGGCGGAGATCCTGAGCCTCGAGGTCACCCAATTCAGCCCGACCCGCACGGCCGGCCTCGCCGCCGGCACCGGTCTCTCAGCCTTCCTGATCGCGGGGTTCATCGTCGCCGCCATCGGCCCCGCCCTGATCCTGACGGCCGCCGCCCCCTGAGCGACCGGCAATGCCCCCGACGATTGCCGGGTTCGGGAAGCAGGCGGAGAAGAGGAAGACGGGCAGGGAGGGTGACCCTCCCTGCACCCATCGGATTTTTCGGCGGGAGTGAATCCGGGCGGCGGTGCGCGGACAGTTGTCGGTAGCCGAAACCGCGTCCAGCATCGGCCGGCGGCGTTAGGCGAGAGGTCGAACGGGGGACGTGTCCCCCTAGCGAGCGACGCCACTCACTTTAGCATTGCCGCTTTGCCTATCCACCACCCCAAAAACCGGAGGGTGCAGGGAGGCGAGCCTCCCTGCGTTCTTCGCCAGCGGCCGCGAGGCCGCTTTTGGCACGCCTCCGGGCCATGTACGCTTGACGTACGGCGTCAGGATCGATAGGCTTTGCGGCGATGATCCAGGGTTATCGCGACAAGGCGACCGAGCGTTTCGCCGCCGGGGCTTTCGTCAGGGCGTTCCAGGGGTTCGAGGCGCAGGCGGCGCGGCGGCTGTCGATCCTGAATGCGGCCACGTCGCTGGATGCGTTGCGGGCCTTGCGCGGCAACCGGCTCGAGGCCCTGCACGGCGACCGCGCAGGGCAGCACTCGATCCGGATCAACCAGCAATGGCGCATCTGCTTTCGCTGGCCGGCCGGTGCGCCGGGGCCGAGCGAGGTGGAGATCGTCGACTACCACGACTGAAGGGGACCCTCGGATGCTGCAGCGTGCCGTTCACCCGGGCCTGATCCTCAAGGACGAGCTCGACGAGCTGGGGATCACGCCCACGGAGCTCGCCCGGCAGCTGGCTGTGCCGGCGAACCGGATCAGCCAGATCATCGCCGGCAAGCGTGCCGTCACCGGCGACACGGCGCTTCGCCTCGGCCACTGGTTCGGCACAGATCCCCAGTTCTGGCTCAACCTCCAGTCCCAGCACGACCTCGCCCTGGCCGACCGCCAAAGCGGCGACGCCATCCGCAAGCTGCGGACGCGCGCCAGCCAGGAGGCGCCGGCCGGGGTCTGACGAGGCAGGCGGAGAAGAGGAAGACAGGCAGGGAGGGTGACCCTCCCTGCACCCACCGGATTTCTTGGCGTTGGCTGCTGGTCAGACGATGCCGGCCAGGCGCCGCATGCCGTGGATGATGCGGACTACTTCGATGCCGTCGGACCGTTCGCGGTAGAGGATCAGGTAGCGGCGGAGCGGAAAGAGACGGAGATCGGGGGCGATGTCGGGCCTGGCGGGGCCGAGTCGGGGATTGTCGCCCAGGAGGCGCAGCTTTTCGTCGATCAGGTCGAGCAGACGGTCGGCGGCCCTTGGATTGTCCGCCGCGATCCATGTCCAGATGTCGATCAGGTCCTGCCGCGCCCGCGGGGAGCGTATGATGCGGGGCATCAGGACTGGCCGGCTGCTTCCTTCAGGAGACGGGCGCGGGCGGCGCGCTTGATTTCGGCCATGTCGAGCGGTTCGGGCTCGCCGCTGTCCAGGCCTTCCTGCCAGAGGCGTCGGAGGGTTTCGGGGTCGGCTTCGAGGGCTCGGCGCTCGCGCCAGCAGGCCAGCGCGTCCTCGACCACCTCGCTCGCCGACGCATAGGCGCCGCTGGCGACGGCATCGTCGACCTGGCCGGCAAGCTCGGCGTCAATGGTGAGGCTCAACTGCTTCGCGGCGGGCATGGCGGGCTCCGGTGGCCGTCGGGACGCACTTGATCATAGCATCGTCGTGCGCGTTGTCGCCATGATCGCGACGCGACGCGCGAGGTGGCGCGGCGAGTGGGGCGCGACGTCAAGGGCGTCCACGGCGACCTCCACGCGTTGCTCGACGCCGGCCTCCTCGACCGCACGGCGGACGGGCGGGTGGTGTTCCCGTACGACGCGGTGAAGGTTGAGTTCACGGTTGAGGCGAGGGCGTAAGGGTTAGCCGATGCCAAAGGTATCCGGCACGCCAACCCGGCGGTAGGGGCAGGCGATCGCGGCGAAGAGTTAAGAAGAGACGTGTCCCGTCTTGGCCCTTTTCTTTGCACAGGGACTTGATCTAGATCAATGTCGAGTAGGCGAGTTTCTTAGTATGTGACATCCGCTAATTCCCGCGTGTGCCCACGGCACGACTCCGGAGGTCGATGATGACAGATATCGATGGTCTCTCAGCAAGAATTTCATCTATTGAGAATAAATTTTATATAGCTGGTGCCATCGCAGTGTTCTTTGGCTTGAGCGGTGCTGCAGTTACAAAATGGGTTTCCGATCTTCAATCAACAGTATCTGAAACATCCGAAATAATCCAAACCGGGCTAACACAAATAGAAGAGCAGAAAAATTCGGCGATAAAGAGTATCAATGATGCAGCCAATGGAGCCCTTGATAATGAACTCAAAGAATTGCAGGTTCTTGGTGAGCCACAAATAGTGCCGGTAAGTGCATTCCAGGCGAATCCAAGTATATTTAAGGTTACTCACCCTGGTCTAGTGCTTGTGATGAATAGTGGATCGGGATATGGAGACTCCCTAGGGGAGGTCCTTGTTAGGCCGGCCGACGGTAGCTATCTGCCGCGCGTTGGGTATTATGATGATACGCCACCAGATGATCGAGGAAGCAGCAAAATTTTGGTGGTGCAGAAAGATGACCGTGTGGTATCGTGGAGTTCAACCAAAAATGAAAAGGGGGAAACCCATATGTCAATATTATACTTTCCTATGCTAATGCCAGAGTAAGGCAATATATTATGTATACTCTCGCCCTGGGCGGTCGCAGAACCAACGCGCTGCCTCCCTTGACCGATTACAGCCCGCTCGCGTCGTCAAAAAAGCTGCTCTGCCGTCCGAGGGCCGGCGTCAAGTCGTTGGTTTCCTCGACGCGGAGCATGCGGATATCACGAACGGCAAAACGAATCCATGGATGACGCTTGACCAACTCCTGTACGGCAAGAACGCATTCCACCGCGGTAGTGCCGTCGTCGCCGAAATAAACGCTACCTTGACGCCGCTTAAACCCACGCTCAGCGAACACACGCTCAATCAGTTTGTAAGCGCCGGTTTCGCTGTTGGTGGGATGCAATCGTTCGGCTTCGGCCGTATCGAGGTCAAAACAGATGGCATACACTCGATTGTTGCTCCAACGAGACGTTGGTCTGTCTTTCGCCTTTCCATGCGTAGGCTCAACAGCGCCTCTGCCGTGGATCGGCAAGCGATGAACCGTCATTCCCGTCTCCCTCGGTCAACACATGCACTCCGCCAGCATAGACACTGACAGGAGAGAATGCTACTTTACGACCGTGAAGCCGTCGACGGGAAAACGTTCTCGGCAGGTTCCTGTGACCGAACCTTGGCGGTTCAGCCACAGGCCCTGCCTAGAAGCGTAAGGCGGCTTGCCACATGGGGTACTCCTTTCTCCTACGCCGTGCCGGCTGGGTCCCGAAAGAGGTTGTCCCCTTCGGATGATGGGCCGGCCTGGCTGCTACCCAGGTCGGCCTCATCATTTCTGGCAACATGCTCGAAATCGCATTTAGCGGCGCCTTCGGGCGTTAGACTATAAACGCCATCTGCGACGCGTTCGACCCATCCACGTTCAGTGTAGATCGACAGCTGGGAGCGTAGAGTGTTGCGCTTGATGCCGGCGCCCTCGGCGGCGGACCAACTCATAATATCATCAAGCGTCGCAGTGCCACTCCGGCCTATGAACTGAAGCGCCGAAGCCCATTCCCTCTTCAGCGCGCGATCGCGAACTTCTGCGCCGACTGACCTGCGCGTGCGCCTCTCGACGGCTGGCACCGTGGCCCCAGTGACGCGCGCGGCAGCCTCCTGGAGAACTCGGATCTCAAGTTCCAGCGCTTCGATCTGCGATCGGAGTTTATCACGACGCGCAGCACGTTCGTCAATCATCTGGCGGAGGGCATCTGGATTCATGCCTGCACCATAATACCAACGCGCGACGGACGCAAGCGCGAGGCGCATGGCGTTCGTTGAGTTTACGCATGCGTCTTATTCCGGGCGACGGAGCACCCCTGCGCGAGCCACTTTGGCCTTAGCGACGACACGCCATAGCTGGTTCGGGCTAACGCGTTGAGCCAATTGCGGTGGGTGCAGGGAGGCGCGCCTCCCTGCGCTCTTCCCCAGCGGCCGCGAGGCCGCTTCTCTCGGCGTCAGTGCCCGCCGGAATCGAGCGCTGTGGCGACGGCTTCGATGCGGGCTTCGGCGACGCCCATTTGGCGGAGGTGGGCGACGGTGCTTTTGACGTAGTCGGTGTTGGGGCCGCCGCGGCCGTGGCCTTGGCGGACGTAGTGGAGGATTTCGGGTAGGGGGAGGTCGCCGGCGAATTGGGGGTGGTCGGGGCGGGCGAGGTAGCACCAGGCGGGGACGGTTCGGCCGGAGGCGAGCTCCAGGGGCAGGCGGCGGCGTTCGTAGACGTCGGTGACGAGCTCGCGGGCGTCGAGGTAGGCAATGGTTTCGGCGGCCTGGGTGTCGGGGACGGCATGCGCCAGGCCGATGCAGTCGCGGCCGGGGGCGAGACCGAGGACGAGGCCCGGGCGCTCCTCGGTGCCGCGCCAGACCCAGGAATAGACGCAGAAGCTGCGGTGCCAGCCCTTGAGCCGGGCGCGCTCGGTGTGGGCGACGGCGAAGCCCGGGTTCCACATGAGCGAGCCGTAGGCGAAGAACCAGGTGAGGGGTTCGCTTGTCGGGGCTTCAGGCATCAGGGCTTGGGGGCCAGGGGGTCCTCGGGCTGGCGGATATAGGCCTGGCCCGCCTCGACGACGCCGCGGCGGATGGCGCGGGTGCGGGTGAAGAGGTCGAAGAGGGTCTCGCCCTCGCCCCAGCGGATGGCGCGTTGGAGCGCGACCAGGTCCTCGGTGAAGCGGCCGAGCATCTCGAGCACGGCTTCGCGGTTGTTGAGGAAGACGTCGCGCCACATGGTGGGGTCGGAGCCGGCGATGCGGGTGAAGTCGGTGAAGCCGCCGGCGGCGTATTTGAAGACCTCGCTCTGCTGCTGCTCCTCGAGGTCGGCGACGGTGCCGACGATGGTGTAGGCGATCAGGTGCGGGAGGTGCGAGGTGATGGCGAGCACCTTGTCGTGGTGCTCGGGCGTCATGAGGTCGACGGCGGAGCCGGCCTCTTCCCAGAGTGCCTTGACGCGGGCGACGGCTGCGGGGTCGGTGTCGTCGGTGGGGGTGAGGATGCAGCGGCGGTTGACGAACAGGGTCGCGAAGGCGGCGTCCGGGCCGGAATGCTCGGTGCCGGCGACCGGGTGGCCGGGGACGAAGCGGGACGGGTCGGGCAGATGCGGGCGGACCTCGCGGACGATCTGCGCCTTGATCGAGCTCACGTCAGTGACGATGGCGTCCTCGCCGATGCCCGGCGCCATGGCGGCGGCGACGGCGCCCACGGCGGCGGGGGGCGTGCCCAGCACGATGAGGTCGGCGCCTGCTGCGGCTTCGGCGGGGTCGGTGGTGGCGCTGTCGCAGAGGCCCAGCGCCAGGGCGCGGTCGAGGGTCTCCTGGCGGCGCGAGGCGGCCACGATCTCGTGGGCCAGGCCCTTGGCGCGCATGACCTTGGCGAGCGAGCCGTTGATCAGGCCGATGCCCATGAAGGCGACGCGGCGGAAGGGCTTCATGCGGCGGCCCGGCCGGCGGTGAAGCGCTCGAGCGAGGCGACGAGCGCCCGGTTCTCGGCCTCGAGCCCGACGGTGATGCGCAGGCAGTGCGGCAGGCCGTAGGCCGCCATGGCGCGGGGGATCAGGCCGTCGGCCTCGAGATGGGCGTTGGCGGCCGCCGCGTCCCGGCCGGGCTCGGCCGGGAAGGCGACGAGCAGGAAGTTGCCGGCACTCGGGTGGACGGTGAGGCCGAGCCGGCCGAGCTCGGCCGCGAGCCAGGGCAGCCAGGTGGTGTTGTGGCGGCGGGCCTTGGCCTCGTGGTCGTGGTCCCCGAGGGCGGCCACGCCTGCCTCTTGCGCGGGCAGCGAGACGTTGAAGGGGCCGCGCAGGCGGTTGAGGACGTCGACCACCGGTGCCGGGCCCAGGAGCCAGCCGAGCCGGAGGGCGGCGAGGCCGTAGAGCTTCGAGAAAGTGCGGGTCATGACGACGTTGGCGGCGGTGGACGCCAGGCCGATGCCGCTGTCGTAGTCGTCGGCCTCGACGAATTCGGCGTAGGCCGCGTCGATGACGAGGAGCACGTCCTCGGGCAGGCCGGCATGCAGGCGGCGGAGCTCGCCCTCGGTGATGTAGGAGCCGGTCGGGTTGTTGGGGTTGGCGATGAAGACGAGGCGGGTCCGGCTGGTGACGCGCGCCAGGAGGGCGTCGACATCGGCCGTGAGCGCGCGCTCGGGGGCGGCCACCGGCGTGGCGCCGCAGCCCAGCGCCGAGAGCTTGTACATCAGGAAGCCGTGCTCGGTGTAGAGCACCTCCTCGCCGGGGCCGGCATAGGCCTTGGTCAGGAGGCCGATGAGCTCGTCGGAGCCGGCGCCGCAGACGAGGCGGGCGGGATCGAGATTGTGGCGGCGGGCGATGGCGGCGCGCAAGCGCTCGGAGCCGCCGTCCGGGTAGCGGTGCAGGCGGTCGGCCGTGGCCCGGTAGGCCTCGACCGCCCGGGGGCTCGGGCCGATGGCGCTCTCGTTGGCCGAGAGCTTGATCGCCGGGCGGGCGTCGGCGGTCTCGGCCTTGCCGCCCTGATAGGCCTGAATTTCCAGAATGCCCGGCCGGGGCCGCGGTCCAGTCATGGTGATGTCGCCTCGATGATGCCGCCGGGAAGGGCGCCGCTCAGCCGGCTGGTGCCTCGGCCGTCAGCGGCTGTGGATAGCTGCCGAGCACGGCGAGGCGCAAGAGCCTGTCGCGCAGCGGCCCGAAGGCTTGGCGCAGGCCGGCGAGCGCCGGCTCGGCCATGCCCTCGACCTCGAGGATGAAGAACGCGGTCTCCGGCATGAGGTCCTTCAGCGCCACCAGCGAGACCAGCTCGACCCCGCCGGCCTCGACCAGGTCGCGCAGCCGTGCCCGGCTGAGGTCGAGCTCGGTCTCGACCGCCAGCATGGTGCGATCGGCTCCCGAGGCCTCCGCCGGCAGGGCGCCGAGGACCAAGGCCCCGTGGTGCGGCTCGCCGGCGGCTGCGGCGGCGGGGCAGAACGGCAGCCGGCCGACCACGCCGAGCGGGCTGTCGATCAGGGTCAGGGCCACCCGCGGCCACCAGAAGCTGTCGTCCCGCGGTGCGGGCAGGACCAGGAGCTCGGCCTCGCCGGCGGCGATCAGGCGGAAGCCGTGCTGCGCCGTCTCGACGGGCACGAGCGGGGTGACGGCGCCGAAGTGGTCGTGCGCCAGCTCCCATGCCTCCGGGGCCGCCGGGTCGGCGAGCACGGCGACGTTGAACGGGGTCTGCAGCCGGGTCGTGGCGGCCAGGAGCTCGCGCCACATGCGGGTGACGACGGCGGCCGGCAGGGTCGGTGCGGCCCGGGCGGCGAGCCGGCGGATGATCGCCGCCTCGCGGGCGGGCCTGAGCGCGATCGCCGAGGCGGTGGCCGCCTCGCCCCGCGGCTTGGCCTTCAGGCTGCCGATCCGGCGGACGACCGCGATGCGCTCGAGCAGCAGGTCCACGACCGCGTCGTCGATCCGGTCGATGTCCGCCCGCAGCCGTGCCAGATCGTCGAGCTCCGGGTCGGCCACCGCAGTCAGTCTCCATCGCGTCTCGGGTGGCGTTTCCCTTACGCCCGCACCCGCGGGTCGTAAAGCGGCGAGGCCGCCTGCCCGGCGTCCCGCCGTGCGGCGATCTTGACAGCCGATCCGGCACCGCCAAGATGAGCGTCGTGGTGATTTGAGCTGACCGGCTTGCGGCCACGTTAAACAAGCAGCTAAAAGGTCGTGCCCGACTCCCCGTCGACCCCGCGCGATCCGCCAGTCTCGAGCTTGTGATCCGTCAGCCGGTGGCGACTTGGGGGATGTCATGCCGATCAAGATTCCCAACGATCTGCCCGCTGCGGCCAAGCTCGCCGAGGAGGGCGTGCGCCTGATCGGCGAGAACGAGGCGCTGCGCCAGGACGTTCGCCCGCTGCAGATAGCACTGCTCAACCTGATGCCGGAGAAGCCGAAGACCGAGACGCAGCTCGCCCGGCTCCTGGGTGCGACGCCGCTGCAGGTCGAGCTGACCCTGCTCACCACCTCCACCTACCGGCCGCAGAACGTGCCGCTGTCGCATCTGCAGTCGTTCTACCACCAGTGGGAGGACGTCCGGCAGCGCAAGTTCGACGGGCTGATCGTCACCGGTGCGCCGGTCGAGCTTCTGGCCTTCGAGGAGGTCCGCTACTGGCCCGAGCTGGCCAGCATCTTCGACTGGTCGCGGACCAACGTGCATTCCTGCTTCCACATCTGCTGGGGTGCGCAGGCGGCCCTCTACCATTTCCACGGCGTGCCCAAGCACACCCTGCCGGTCAAGCGCTTCGGCATCTACACCCACTACGTGATGGAGCGCCGCGACGCGGCCCGGCCGGGCCTGCTGCGCGGCTTCGACGACTTCTTCCTGGTGCCGGTGTCGCGCCACACCGAGGTGCGGCGCGAGGACATTCCCGACGGCAGCGGCCTCGAGGTGCTGGCGGTCTCGAATGCGGCCGGGCTCTGCCTCGTGCACGACCCGCAGCATCGCGAGGTCTTCATGTTCAACCATCTCGAGTACGACACCTACACGCTCGCCGACGAGTACCACCGCGACCTGGCGAGCCGCAGCGACGTGTCGCTACCCTTGAACTACTACCCCGACGACGATCCGTCGAAGGCGCCGCGCAATTGCTGGCGGGCCTACGCGCATCTGCTGTTCGGCAACTGGATCAACGAGATCTACCAGACGACGCCGTTCGAGATCAGCCGGATCGGGGTTCCCGAGGCGCAGCCGGCGGCGGCCTGACCGCGGCCGTCGTCGTCGCCGCACGGGCCACCTCCCGGCCGTCGCCGGGCCTGGCCTCGCGGCCCGGCGAGCGCGTCCTGCGCCGGGCCATCACGCCTTCGGCCACCGGCACGTAGCGGCGGCTGCCCGGGCGGGCGAGGGCGTATTCGGGGGTCGGGCTGTAGACCTCCTTGATCGCCTCGGCGATCAGCACGCCCGAGAAGTGCGACAACAGCTTGAGCCCGAGCCGCTCGACCGGCACGCTGAGCCGCCGCGCCAGCCGCCGGCCGCGCGGCAGGATGCGGCTCAGGGGCGGCATGTAGAGGGCGCGGCGCAGCTCGCCCATGACGAAGAGGTTGTTCTTGAGGCTGCGCTCGAGCTGGTCGCTGGAGAAGGGCTGGCCGAAGCCGAACGGGGTGCGCTCGCTCCAGCACCAGAGGCCGCGGCGGTTGGGCACGATCACCGCCATGCGGGCGCCGTCCTTGAGCACGCGCCAGGCCTCGCGCATCAGCCGGTTGGCATGCGGGCTGCATTCGAAGGCGTGCGCCATGACGACGTGGTCGAACGAGCGGTCGTCGAAGGGCAGCTCGTCCTCGCGGCCGAGGGCCACCAGATTGCCTTCCGGCGAGGGCCAGGCGCGGCCGCCCTGGGTCGCCGGCATCAGGGCCACCTGCCGCTCGGCCTCCTCGAACAGCCCCAGGAACGGCGTCGCGTAGCCGATGCCGAGCAGGCTTCTGCCGGTCAGGTCCGGCCAGAGCTGGCGCAGCTGAAGGTTGATCAGGCGGCGCGCATACTCGCCGTCTCGGCTGCCATAGAACTCCGTCAACTCGACGATATCCGGCCGCATCCCGTCCGCCACCCCGTGAGCCTGCCTTGCACTATACGCATCCGCCACCGTATTTGAAGGCCGCGTGTCAGCAACCGGCACCGGAGGAAACGACGATGCCCCTCGAGATCGAGCTTTTGCCGATCCTCGGCGACAACTACTGCTACCTCTTGTGGGAGCCGCACGAGGGTGTCTCCGCCGTGGTCGATCCGGGCACCGACGCACCGGTGGCGGCCCGCCTCGAGGCGCTGGGCCACGGGCTCGACTGGATCCTGATCACCCACCACCACGCCGACCACACCGGCGGCAACCAGGGCCTCAAGGCGCGCTTCGGCTGCCGGATCGCCGGCCCTGCGGCCGAGGCCGACAAGATCCCGGGCATCGACGTGCGGCTGGCCGAGGGCGACACGCTGGCGCTCGGTGCCGAGGCCGCCGCCGTCATCGCCACGCCCGGTCACACCCGCGGCCACATCGCCTACCACTTTCCCGCGAGCCGGGCGCTGTTCTGCGGCGACACCCTCTTCGCCTTGGGCTGCGGCCGGCTGTTCGAGGGGGATGCCGCCATGATGTTCGCGTCCCTGGGCAAGCTGATGGCCCTCGACGACGCCACCCGGGTCTATTGCGGCCACGAGTACACGGCGAGCAATGCCCGCTTCGCGCTCACGGTCGACGGCGGCAACGCCGACCTCGTGGCCCGGGCGCAGGAGATCGACGCGCGCCGCGCCAAAGGCGAGCCGACCATCCCCTCGACCATCGGGCTCGAGCGGGCGACCAATCCCTTCGTCCGGGCCGGGTCGGCGGCCGAGCTCGGCCGGATCCGGGCACTCAAGGATCGGGCGTAGGGCCTTGCCGGGCGCGCACGAGATGGCAGAGCCGCGCGAGCTGCGGATCGTGGATGGCGAGCGCCTGCAGGTGGTCGTGGGTGTTGAAGAGGTAGTCGGCGCAGCGGCCGATCGGCCCCTCGGCTTCCGCGAGCGCATCCACCACGGCAGGCTCGTCGAGCTTGCCGGTGTAGCGCTGGTGGCGATGGTTGATGGTGAACGCCAGCGCCCGGACCGGACCTGCCACGGTGCGCCCCCTGACCCAGGTCGGCCGATAGGCGGCGGTGATCATCTCCCGCCGCCAGAGCAGGGTCAGCTCCTCCTCGACGGCGGCTGCCGCGATCCGGTAGAACAGGCCCTGGCAGCTGCCGCCGCGGTCGAGCCCGAGCATGAGGCCAGGACGCTGCACGGTGCCGCGACCGAGATAGGTCCAGAGGCAGAAGCGGCGATGATAGCCGAAGATGCGGCCCAGCCGCCGCTCGACGAAGTGGAAGGCCGGGTTCCAGATCAACGAGCCGTAGGCGAAGACCCAGACGTCCTCGTCCGGCTGCAGGCATCCGAGTGCCGCCCGGCGGCAGGCGGTCAGCTCGTCCTCGGTGCGGATCATCGCGGCCTCGCCCTGCCCCGCCGCCGCCTCGGCGAGGCGGGCGAGCCAGCCGTTCTGGAGGTTCTCCCGCGTGATCATCCGAGCCTTGTCCGCGCCAAGAGATGGGACCGCCGGCCGACGGCGTGCCGGTCGGGCAGCGGCCACGCTTCTCGACATAAGCCACTGGCCGGCCGGCGCAAGCTGAGCGTGGTCGTCGGCGCGGTGCAACGGGGAGGTGCCGGCGCATGATCGAGCCGCTGGGCGGGCCGGCCTACTGGCTGCCCTTCTTCATCGCCTTCGCCGTGGGCTACCTGGCGGGCTCCGTGCCGTTCGGCCTGCTGCTCACCCGGCTCGGCGGGGCCGGCGACATCCGCAGCATCGGCTCGGGCAATATCGGTGCCACCAACGTGCTCCGCACCGGCCGCAAGGGGCTGGCGCTGGCGACCCTCCTGTTCGACATCGCCAAGGGCTGCCTGCCGACGCTCGCCGCGCATGCCTGGCTCGGCCTCGACGTCGCGATCGCGGTCGGGCTCGGCACGGTGCTCGGCCACTGCTTTCCGGTCTGGCTGCGGTTTCGCGGCGGCAAGGGGGTGGCGACGGCGGCGGGCGTCATCCTGGCGCTCACCCCCGCCGTCGTGCCGGTCATCCTGGCCATCTTCGTCGCGGTCGTCTGGGCGACCCGCTACGTGTCGCTGGGCTCCTGCCTCGCGGCGCTCGCCGCCCCGGTCACGGCCTGGCTCTTCGGCCAAGTGCAGCCGGCCGAGCTCTATGTCGTGCTGGCCCTCGTCGTCGTCGGCACCCATCACGCCAACATCCGTCGTCTCCTGAAGGGCGAGGAGAGCAAGCTCAGCTTCTCGGCCAAGAAGGGCTGACGTCCGCCGGTCTCGGCTTGACGGCGTTGATGTGCCAGACGTGCCAGTGCTTGGCCTCGCCGCGGGGCGTCAAGCCGTCGTGCTCCTCCTCCTCGAGCCGCTCGAGGCGCAAGCCGGAGAGGAGAGCGGCGAGCTCGCCGCGATCCACGCCCAGCGTGCGGCCGCTCCGCACCCAGCTGTCGCGCGGCCCCAGGAGATGGCCGGCGAACTGCCCGCCCGGGACCAGCGCCGCCGCGATCTTCGCGAGCAGACCGGCGAGCGCCGCCGATCGGTCGGCGAAGAACAGGCAGAAGCTGGCGTTGACGAGCTCCGCCTGGGGCAGGAACGTCCGCTCGAGCCGGGCCTCGCGGGTGGCGAGGCGGGGGCGAGCGGTCGCCGGTGTCGCCGCACGAAGCGCCTTCAGGGCCGCGGGCTCGGCGTCGATGGCCAGGACGTGCCAGCCAGCCTCGAGCAGCGGCAGCGCATCGCGTCCGGCGCCGCAGCCGAGATCGACGGCCCGGCGGCCACGGGCCACCCGCCGCGTGCCGGATGCCTGCAGCGCCCGGAGCAGCGTCGCCCGTGGCGGCCGGCCATGCGTTGCGCGATAGTATGCCGACCATTCTCTATCACCAGTTGATTTTTCCACCATTACCTGCCTCAATTCGCCAGATCAACGACGGCGGCCCACGTGCAGAGCGACGCCTATCCTCCGGAACGTCTCGCCTGGCTGCGGCTCGCCCGCTCGCGCGGCCTCGGCGGCACGTTGTTCTTTCGCCTGATCGAGCGCTTCGGCCAGCCCTCGGCGGTGCTCCGGGCGCTGCCCCGGCTGCAGGCGCAACTGGCGCCCAAAGGCTTCGAGCTGGCGGGCGAGCGGCAGATCGAGGAGGAGATCCTGGCGCTGGCCGGCCTGGGTGGCGTCCATCTCATGGCCGACGAGCCGGGCTATCCGATGGCGCTGCGGCATAGCGCCGATCCACCGCCGGTGCTGACGCTGCTGGGCCGGGCGTCGCTGCTCGAGGGCCGCGCCCTGGCGATCGTCGGTGCCCGCAACGCCAGTGGCAACGGCCGCTTCCTCGCCACCACGCTCGCCCGCGAGGCGAGCCGGCGCGGGCTCACCGTGATCTCCGGGCTCGCCCGCGGCATCGACACCGCGGCGCATCAGGGCGGGCTCGACGGCCCGGGGTCGACCGTCGCCGTGCTGGGCTCGGGCCTCGACGTGGTCTACCCGCCCGAGAACGCCGAGCTCTACGCCCGGATCGCGGCCGACGGGCTCATCGTCAGCGAGCGGGCCCCCGGCACCCCGCCGCTCGCCCGGCATTTTCCCCGCCGCAACCGGATCATCGCCGGCCTCGCCTCGGCCGTCCTCGTCGTCGAGGCGGCGGCCCGGTCGGGCTCGCTGATGACCGCCCGGCTCGCCGCTGCGGAGGGCCGCGAGGTCATGGCGGTGCCGGGCTCGCCGCTCGACCCGCGCCATGCCGGCACCAACCAGCTGCTGCGCGATGGGGCGGCGCTGGTCACCGGCATCGACGACGTGATGGCGGCGCTCCCGGCCTGGACCGCGGCACCGCCGGCCACGGCCGAGCGCGCGCGTCCCGGCGCCGGCGAGGAGCCAGCGCCGCGGGTCCGACCGACCCCGGCGACCATGCCGGCGGCCCCGCCGGTGCCGCTCCAAGGCCTGCCGGAGCACATCGCGACCCTGCTCGGCGTCGAGCCGATGCCGGTTGACGAAGTCATACGCCAATGCCATGCATCGCCGGCAGAGGTCCAGAACGCGCTGCTCGACCTCGAGCTCGACGGTCGCGTCAAGCGCCATCCCGGCAACCGTATATCCCGCGCGTTGGCGTGAAGGTCTGCTTTTTGCGGTGCCGCGGCTTGCCGGCAGCGGCGCCGGGACGACCTTCTGACCCTGACCACCAGAAGAACTCGGCCGCACCCGGGCCACTCTTGGATTGAGCCTGCGCATGGATGTCGTCGTCGTCGAATCCCCGACCAAGGCCAAGACGATCAAGAAGTACCTTGCCGACGCGCCCGACGTCGAGGCGAGCTACGGCCATGTGCGCGATCTGCCCGAGAAGGACGGCTCGGTCCTGCCGGACGACGACTTCAAGATGGTCTGGACCGTCCTCGACGACAAAAAGCGCCGTGTCGACGACATCGTGAAGGCGGTCAGGAAGGCCAAGCGGCTGTTCCTCGCCACCGACCCCGATCGCGAAGGCGAGGCGATCTCCTGGCACCTGCTCGAGGTCCTCAAGGAGCGCAAGGCGCTCAAGGACGTCGAGGTCAAGCGGGTGGTGTTCCACGAGATCACCAAGAACGCGGTGACCGAGGCGATGCGGCATCCGCGCGACCTCGACCAGAGCCTGATCGACGCCTACCTGGCGCGGCGCGCGCTCGACTACCTCGTCGGCTTCACCCTGAGCCCCGTCCTCTGGCGCAAGCTGCAGGGCTCGCGCTCGGCCGGCCGGGTGCAGTCGGTGGCGCTGCGGCTGATCTGCGAGCGCGAGGCCGAGATCGAGGCCTTCGTGCCGCGCGAGTACTGGACGGTCGACGCCCTGCTCGAGACGCCGGACAAGAGTCGCTTCAAGGCGAAGCTCACCCACCTGGGCGACAAGAAGCTCGGCAAGTTCGATCTCGCCGACGAGGCGGCGGCCAAGGCCGCCGTCGCCCGGATCGCGGCTGCCGATCTCGCCATCGGCCCGGTCGAGAAGAAGCAGGTGAGCCGCCAGCCGTCGCCGCCCTTCTCGACCTCGACGCTGCAGCAGGAGGCGGCGAGGAAGCTCGGCTTCTCCGCCGACCGGACGATGAAGACCGCCCAGCGACTGTTCGAAGGGGCGCAGCTCGGCGGCGAGACGGTGGGCCTGATCACCTACATGCGCACCGATTCGGTGCAGCTCTCGGGCGAGGCGATCCGTGGTGCCCGCCAGCATATCGGCACGGCCTTCGGGCCGGCCTACCTGCCGGAGCACCCGCGCGTCTTCAAGACCAAGACGAAGAACGCCCAGGAGGCGCACGAGGCGATCCGGCCGACCGATATCGGCCGCGAGCCGCAGCGGATCGGCCGCTACCTCGACGACGACCAGCGCCGGCTCTACGAGCTGATCTGGAAGCGCACCGTGGCCAGCCAGATGGCGGCGGCCCGGCTCGACCGGGTGACGGTCGACGTGCTCGACAAGGCCGGGGCGGTGACCTTGCGCGCCACCGGCCAGACGATCGCCTTCGACGGCTTCCTCAAGCTCTACCAGGAGGGCCGCGACGATCCGTCCGGCGACGACGAGGACGACGAGAACGTGCTCCTGCCCGCACTCGCGACCGGCACCCCGGTCGCGGAGCGCGGCGTCACCCCGGCGCAGCACTTCACCGAGCCGCCCCCGCGCTACAGCGAGGCCAGCCTCGTGAAGAAGCTGGAGGAGCTGGGGGTCGGCCGCCCCTCGACCTATGCCAGCATCATCTCGGTGCTGCAGAACCGGGACTATGTCCGCCTCGAGCAGAGGCGCTTCGTGCCCGAGGACCGCGGCCGGCTGGTCTCGGCCTTTCTGACCAGCTTCTTCGACCGCTACGTCCAGCCGACCTTCACCGCCGCCCTCGAGGACAAGCTCGACCGGGTGGCCGCCGGCGAGCTGTCGTGGAAGGCGGTGCTGCAGGAGTTCTGGCAGCCCTTCGTCGCCAGTGTGGGCGAGGTGAGCGAGCTTCGGGTCGCCGAGGTCATCGACGCCTTGAACGACGCGCTGGCGGCACGGCTCTTCCCGCCGCGGGCCGACGGCAGCGACGTGCGCTCCTGCCCGCTCTGCACGGAGGGCCGCCTCAGCCTCAAGCTCGGCCGCTACGGTGCCTTCGTCGGCTGCTCGAACTATCCCGAGTGCCGCTACACGCGCCAGCTCGGCGACGATGCCGACGCCGACCCGGCCAAGGGCAGGGACGAGAAGCTGCTGGGCGTCGATCCGGCAAGCCAGGAGGAGGTCTGGCTGAAGAACGGGCGCTTCGGCTTCTACATCCAGTCGGGCTCCGGCGACGCCCTCAAGCGCAGCTCGCTGCCGCCCAGCCTCGCACCGGCCGACGTCGACCTCGAGACCGCGCTCAAGCTCCTGGCCCTGCCGCGGCCGGTCGGCACCCATCCGGAGACCGGCGAGCCGATCACCGCCGGCATCAACCGCTACGGCCCCTTCGTCCAGCACCAGCGCCAGTTCGTCCGCCTGCCGCCCGACGAGGACGTGCTGACCATCGGCATGAACCGGGCGCTCACCCTGATCGCCGAGAACCCGGCCCGGGGCCGGCCCCGGGCCGAGGCCAAGGCGCTCAGGGAGCTGGGACCGCATCCCGCCGACGGCGAGCCCGTGGTGGTGCTCGACGGCCGGTTCGGGCCCTATGTCAAGCACGGCAAGGTCAATGCCAGCCTGCCGAAGGCCAAGACGGTCGAGGCGCTGTCCATGGCCGAGGCGGTCGAGCTGCTGGCGGCGCGCGCGGCCAAGGCCGGCGGCGGCAAGGCCCGGGGCAAGGCCAAGCCGGCGGCCAGGGCGGCGAACGGCAAGGCCAAGCCCGCCGCCAAGGGTGCGGCCAAGGGCAAGTCGGCGAGCAAGGCCAAGGTGCGGGCCAAGGCGCCGGCCAAGGCCAGCAGCCCGAAGGCGGCCGCCGGCGGCGGCTCCTGAGCCATGCGTCGCCGGCGCGGTGACGGCGGCGGACGCGACGCGGGGCAGCGCGACCGCGGCACCGGTCGCCGCAACCGCTTCGAGCGCACCGGCCTGCCGCCCGGGATGGCCGCGGTCGAGGTGACCGCGATCGACGACGCGGGTGAGCTCGTCGGCGAGAGCCCGGCCGTGCCCGGCGCTTCGATCCGCGTCCTGGGCGAGGACGGCGGCGAGGCGCCGCTCGAGGTCGGCGACCGGGCGCTGATGCGCCTCGCCACCGACGCCGAGGGGATGATCGAGGGCCGGCTGTTCAGGAAGCTCGCCCGCCTCCAACGGGAAGCCGTGGGCGTCGTCGAGCGGCAGGGCCAGGCCTTCTTCCTCAGACCCAGCCGCAAGACCGCGAGCCGCGACGCGCCGACGCTCCTGCCGCTCGACCCGGACGGCCTCGAGCTCGCCGCGGGCGATCTGGTGCGCGCCCGGCTCGATCGCGGCCGACCCCTGGCACCGCCGCGCGGCATAGCGCTCGAGCGGCTCGGCAAGGCCGACGACACGGGCTCGATCGCGCTGACCATCGCCGCCGACCTCGAGCTGCCCACCGTGTTCAGCCCGGCGGCCCTGGCCGTGGCGGAGAAGGCCACGAAGCCGCGCCTCGGCGGGCGCGTCGATCTGCGCGACCTCGACCTCGTGACCATCGACGGGGCCGATGCCCGCGACTTCGACGACGCCGTCTGGGCCGATCCCTCGCCCCTCGCGGATGGCGGCTTTCGGGCCGTGGTCGCGATCGCGGACGTGGCGCACTACGTCCAGCCTGGTGACCCGCTCGACCGGGAGGCGCTCGAGCGCGGCAACTCGGTCTACTTCCCCGACCGCGTCATCCCGATGCTGCCGGAGGCGCTCTCCAACGGCCTCTGCTCCCTGAAGCCGCACGAGGACCGCGCCAGCATCGCGGTCGAGCTGGTCTTCGACGGCGAGGCCCGGCTCCAGCGCTGGCGCTTCATGCGGGCGCTGATCAAGAGCCGGGCCCGGCTGACCTACGAGCAGGTGCAGATGGCGCGGGACGGCAGCCCGGACGCGCTGACGGCGCCGCTGATGGAGAGCGTGATCGATCCGCTCTACGCGGTCTACGAGAAGCTGGCGGCCGCCCGGCGCAAGCGCGGCACGATCGAGCTGGAATTGCCCGAGCGGCAGATCCTGCTCGACCAGCACGGCACGGTGCAGGACATCGTCGTCCGGCGCCGGCTCGCCAGCCACATGCTGGTCGAGGAGCTGATGATCGCGGCCAACGTGGCCGCCGCCCGGGCGCTGGCCGACAAGAAGCGGCCCTGCCTCTTCCGGGTCCACGACAAGCCCGATCCGGTTCGCATCGAGGCGCTGGCGCAGTACCTCGAGCGGCTCGGCATCGGCTGGTCGAGGACGGCGAAGAAGCCCGGCGACTTCACCCGCATGCTCGAGCGGATCGTCGAGCCCGGCCTGCGCGAGCAGGTCTCGGGCTTCGTGCTGCGCGCCCAGGCGCAGGCCCTCTATCAGCCCGACAATCTCGGCCATTTCGGCCTCAACCTTCGCCACTACGCGCACTTCACCTCGCCCATCCGCCGCTACTCTGACCTCGTCGTGCATCGCCTGCTGATCCACCACGAGAAGCTCGCCGGCCACGACGACGGCCGGGCCTACGATCTCGAGCAGCTCGAGCGGTTCGGCCGGCTGGTCTCCGCCACCGAGCGCAAGGCGGTCCAGGCCGAGCGCATGGCGTTCGCCCGCTACACGGCCCTCTTCATGGCCGACAAGAAGGGGGCGCAGTTCACGGGCCGGGTGATCGGCGTGCAGCGCTTCGGCCTGTTCGTCATTCTCGATGGCACCGGGGCCGAGGGCCTGGTGCCGGTCAGCACGCTGGGCGAGGATGCCTTCCACCTCGACGAGCAGCACCAGGCGCTCATCGGGATCCGCTACGGCGAGGCGTTTGGGCTCGGCGATCTCGTCACGGTGACCCTCGCCGACATCGACATCGTCCAGGGGCAGCTGAGCTTTCGCATCGACACGCACGAGCGGGCGCATGCGGCCGAGCTGGCGCGCGCCGCCTGGTCCAAGGCCGGGCCGATGCGGCGCGGCCGCCAGCTGACCGGTCGTTTGTCCCGTGCGCCCGCCGGCCGCCGCAAGCGCTGAGGCCGGGCCGCCGCGGACGCTCGAGCTCGCCGCCTTGATGGCGAGTGCGGCCATCGTCGGCGCGTCCTTGGCCTTGTCCTTCCCGCTGCTCTCGCTGGTCCTCGAGGCCGCTGGCGCCACACCGGCGGCGATCGGCCTGAACGCAGCGGCGCACGGCCTGGGCGTCGTCCTCGCCGCCCCGTTCTTCGGCCGGGCGATCCAGGCGCTGGGTGCCGCCCGGGTGATGCGCGCGGGTCTTGCCGTCGCCGCCCTCCTGCTGCTCGTCTTCCCGCTCCATGTCGACCTCGCGCTCTGGTTCGTGTTGCGCCTCGGTTTCGGGGCTGCGACGGCCGCGGTCTTCGTCGTCAGCGAGGCGGCCATCAACGCGCTGGTCGAGGACCACCGGCGCGGCCGGGTACTGGGGCTCTACGGCACACTTTTCGCGGTCGGCTACGCGACCGGCCCCCTGATCATCGCCGCGGTCGGCAGCGCCGGCATGCTGCCCTTCGCCATCGGTGCCGTGATCCTCGGCATCGGCCTCGTCCCCACCTTCGCCATGCCGTCGATCGACACGGCGCTCGCCGGCAGCCCGGGCGCCTATGCGGCGCGGCGCCTTTTCGGGCTTTGGCGGGTCGCGCCGCTGCTGCTGGCCGCGGCCGCCGTCGTCGCCCTGCTCGAGACCACGCAGTTTGCCCTTTTGCCCGTCTGGGGGCTCCGGCTGGGCATGACCGAGGGGACCACGGCGCTGCTGCTCGGCCTCTGGATCGGCGGCAACATCCTTTTGCAGTATCCCGTGGGCTGGCTCGCCGACCGGCTGCCGCGCCGCCGGTTGCTGGCCGCCTGCGCCGGGCTCGCCACCCTCCTGTCGCTCGCCCTGGTGAGTCCGGTCGTCACCGGCCAGCCGGGGCTGCTCTGGCCGATCCTGCTCGTCCACGGCGGCATGAGCGGCGGGCTCTACGTCCTGGCCCTGGCGCTGATGGGCGAGCGGTTCAAGGGTGCCTCGCTCGCCGGGGCCAACGCCGCCTTCATCCTGACCTACGAGGTGGGGGCGATGGTCGGCCCGCCCGTGGCCGGGGTCGCCATCTGGGCCGTGGGGGCACCCGGCATGCCGCTCGTCTTCGCCCTGGCCCTCGCGGCCCTGGCGTTGGCGGCCCTGGGCACGCGCCCGCCCGCCGGCACCCCCGGGGCCGCACCGTGACGGCACTTCTCGCCCTCCTCCCCATCCTGGTCATCGTCGCCCTGATGATCGGCCGTTCCTGGTCGGCCGCCCGGGCCGGCATGGCCGGCCTCGCCGTGGCCCTGCCCGTGGCACTCTGGGCCTTCGACTATCGCGGCCCCGACGCCGCCCCGGGCCTCGCCGCGGCCCTTCTGGGTCTGGTGGCCGAGGCCGGCTTCACCGCCGCCACCATCCTCTGGATCGTCTTTCCGGCACTCTGGATCCACGAGCTGCAGCAGCGCACCGGGGCGACCGAGACCATCCGCCGCTCGCTCACGCGGCTTTCCGTCGACCCGCGGCTGACCGCGTTGCTGATCGCCTGGTTCTTCGCGCTCTTCGCCGAGGGTGCCGCCGGCTTCGGCACGCCGGTGGCGCTGGCCGCCCCGATCCTCGTGGGGCTGGGCTTTGCGCCGGTGCAGGCGGTGTCGCTGGCGCTGGTCGGGCATGCCGTGGGCGTCTCGTTCGGCGCCGTCGGCACGCCGGTGATGGCCCAGCTCGCGACCGCCGACCTCGCCCCTCAGGCCCTCGCCGGGGCCACGGCGCTGCTCCACGCGGCGCTGGGCTGGAGCATGGCGCTGACCCTGCATCGGATCGCCTGCCGGAGCGAGCACGGCAGCGGGCCGGCCGCCACTGCCGGCTGGCCCTGGCCGCTTCTGGCCGCCGCCACCTTCCTCGTCCCCTACGCCTCGATCGCCTGGTGGATCGGCCCGGAGCTGCCGACGCTCGGCGGGGCGCTGCTCGGCGGCATGGCCTTCGCCTGGCTGGTCAACCGTCGGCCGCGGGCAGCGGCCGCACCGCACGGCGACCGGCCCGAGGCCCGCCGGGTCGTGCTCGCGGCGCTGCCCTATCTGGTGCTGCTGGCGCTGATCGTGCTCACCCGGCTGGTGCCGCCGCTGCAGGCCTGGCTCGGCGGCATCCGGCTCGAGTGGTCGCTGTTCGGCGACGGCTTTCGCGGCTCGTTCCAGCCGCTCTACCATCCGGGCACGATGCTGTTCCTCGGCCTCGTGGTGGGCGGCCTCGCGCGCGGCGACCGGGCCCGGGATTTGGCGGCCACGGCCCGGGCCGCGGCGGCCCGATTGCCCGCGGTGGCGGTGGCCCTCCTCGCCATGCTGACGATCGCCCGGCTGATGGTGCATGCCGGGCTGATCGAGGCGCTGGCCGAGGCGGCGGCTGCCACCGCGGGCCCGGCCTGGCCGCTCCTCGCGCCTGCCACGGGTGCCCTCGGCACCTTCGTGACCGGCTCGGCCACCGCCTCCAACATCCTCCTGACCGACTTCCAGCTGGCGACGGCGGGTGCCCTGGCCCTGCCGGCGCTCTGGATGGCGGCGGCGCAGGGCTTCGGGGCGGCCGTCGGCAACATCGTCTGCCCGCACAACATCGTCGCCGGCAACGCCACGGTCGGGCTCGCCGGCAAGGAGGGGCCGGTGCTGCGGCAGATGCTGGGCCCGGCCCTGGTCTATGCCGGCCTCGGCGGGGTGCTGGTGGCGCTGATCGTCCGGCTCGCCGGCTGACCTGCGGCCGCGTTGCGGCTTGAGCCCGACGCCTTCAAGGCCTACCTCCGGCCTGGACAGGGGCCGACGGGCGGCCCGGCAGGGCTGACGGGACCGATGCGACACGCGCTGGTGGTGGGCCTGGGCTACGGGCTAGGGCGGGGGCTCTTCTTCCTGCCGGAGGCGCGGCGGATCGGCATCGAGCGCTGGGTCAGGGGCTGGGAGGAGGCGCAGCTCCTGGCGGCGACCGACGTGGCCTTCGTCAGCTGGGCGAAGAGCGGGCGGACTTGGCTCCGGACGATGCTGAGCCGTGCCTTCCAGCGGGGCTACGGCATCCCCGCGACGAAGGCGCTCGAGTTCGACAACCTCAAGCGGCTGAACCCGAAGATCCCCTCGGTCTTCTTCACCCACGGCAACTACCTGCGCAACTACAACGGCGAGTGGGACGAGCGCTCGGCCTTCTGGGGCAAGCGGGTGCTGCTGCTGGTGCGCGATCCGCGCGACACCGCGGTCTCGCAGTACTTCCAGTGGAAGCACCGCATGCACCCCTCGAAGAAGGCGCTCAACTTCTACCCGCCGCACGGGGCCGAGGTGAGCCTCGCCGACTTCGTGCTCGAGGAGCCGATGGGGCTCGCGGGCGTGCTCGACTTCCTCGAGATCTGGGAGCGGACCCTGCCGAAGGTGGCGGCATCGCACACCGTGCATTACGAGACGCTCAGGGCCGATACCGCGGGCACGCTCGCCGGCATTCTCGACTTCCTCGGCACGCCGGTCGCACCCGAGGTGGTCGCGGACGCCGTCGCCTTCGCCTCGGTCGAGAACATGCGCCGGCTCGAGGCCGAGGGGGGCAAGGTCGGCTACTCGGGCCAGCGGCTCAAGCCCGGCGATGCCGCCAACCCCGAGAGCTTCAAGGTCCGGCGCGGCAAGGTGGGCGGCTGGCGCGACTATCTGACCGAGGCCGAGATCGCCGAGGTGGAGGCCAGGGTCGCGGCCCGGCCGGGCCAGCTCTTCGGCTACAAGCGGCCAGTGGCGGCGGCGACCGCGTCGGCTCGCGACGGGGCGGCCTGAGCGGAGCGCGACGTGTCCGGCCTGCTCTACCTCATCCCGATCGCCCTCTTCCTCGGCCTTCTGGGCCTGGGCGCGTTCATGTGGGCGATGAAGAGCGGCCAGTTCGATGACCTGGACGGGGCGGCCGAGCGCATCCTCCACGACGAGGACGAGGACGACGACGACACGGACGAGGAGCCGCCGGCCAGAAGCTGACGCTCAGGGGCGACGCACCCGCCGGGCGAAGCGATGCAGCCAGCGCTCGGCCGTCGCCTCGGCCCGGGTGAAGATCTCGCCGGCGCGCGGGTAGCGCGCCTTGAGCCTGAGCAGCAGGCGCTCGGCCCAGGAGGCGTGGCGCGACAGGATGATGAGGCCGATGGCGAGGAAGAGCACGCCCTGCAGGATCGGCAGGAAGAGGCCGAGAACGCCGAGGCCCAGGAAGCCGTAGCCGAGACCGAGCATCAAGAAGCGCGTCATCGCACGCCCGCCTGCTCGAGCCAGGCGGCCTCGTCCAGCGTCGCCACGCCGAGCTCGGCCGCCTTCCTGGCCTTGGAGCCGGCATCGGCACCGAGCACCACGAAGTCGGTCTTCTTCGACACCGAGCCCGCCACCTTGGCGCCGAGCTTCTCGGCGAGCGCCTTGGCCTCGGCCCGGGTCATCTGCTCGAGGCTGCCGGTGAACACGACGGTCTTGCCGGCGAAGGGCGAGCCGGTGGCGACCGGCGCCGCCACGGCCTCGACCGTGACCTCGCGGGCCAGCTCGTCGAGGGCCTCGAGGTTGTGCGCCTCGGCGAAGAACTCGGCCAGCGCCTCGACCAGCTTCGGGCCGATGCCGTCGATGTCGGCGAGCTCGGCCGTGGCCTCGGCGTCGCCTTCGGCCACGGCCAGCATGGCGCTCCGCCACGCCTGGAGCGAGCCGTAGTGGCGGGCGAGCAGCCGGGCGTTGACCTCGCCGATGAAGCGGATGCCCAGCGCATAGACGAAGCGGTCGAGCGGGATCCGGCGGCGCGCGTCGATGGCCGCCGCCAGCTTCTCGATCTTGCGGGCGCCCCAGCCTTCCAGCCCCGCCAGTCGCTCCCGCCGGGCAGGGTCGGCCGTCAGCCGGAAGAGGTCGGCCGGAGTCTTCAAGAGGCCGGCGTCGTGGAGTTGCGGCACCTGTTTTCGCCCCAGTCCCTCGATGTCGAACGCGTCGCGACCGACCACGTGCTCGAGCCTGGCTTCCACCTGGGCCGGGCAGACGAGCCCGCCGGTGCAGCGCCGGACGGCCTCGCCCTCCGGGCGGACAGCCAGGCTGCCGCATTCGGGGCAATGATCGGGAAAGACATATGGGGTGGCATCGGCGGGCCGTCGATCGGCCACCACCTCGACGACCTGCGGAATCACGTCGCCGGCCCGCTGGATGACCACAAAATCATGAACTCGTATGTCTTTCTCTAGGATGTAGTCCTCGTTGTGCAGGGTCGCCCGGCGCACCACCACCCCGCCCACGGTGATCGGCTCGAGCTCGGCCACCGGGGTGAGCGCTCCGGTGCGGCCGACCTGGACGGTGATGGCGCGGATCCGGGTGATCGCCTGCTGGGCCGGGAACTTGTGGGCGATGGCGAAGCGGGGGGCCCGGCCGACATAGCCCAGCCGCTCCTGCAGGCGGAGATCGTCGACCTTGTAGACGACCCCGTCGATGTCGTAGCCGAGCGTGGCCCGCTGCGCGGCGATCTCGGCGTGGTAGGCGAGGAGCTCGGCCGCACTGCGGCAGTGCCGGGTCAGCGGATTGACGCGCAAGCCGGCATCCCGCAGCCGGTCGAGGAAGCCCCCATAGGTGCCGGCGACCGCGGGCACGGCCTCGCCCCAGCCATAGGCGAAGAAGCGCAGGCGCCGCGAGGCCGTGATGCTGCTGTCGAGCTGGCGGACCGAGCCCGCCGCAGCATTGCGCGGGTTGGCGAAGAGCGGCAGGCCCTGGGATTCGCGGGCGGCGTTGAGGGCGGCGAAGGCCTCGATCTCCATGAAGACCTCGCCCCTGACCTCCAGCACTTCCGGCGCGTCGCCGAGGAGACGCTGCGGAATGTCGCGGATGGTGCGGACATTGGCGGTGATGTCCTCGCCGACGCTGCCGTCGCCGCGGGTGGCCCCCCTGACCAGAAGGCCGTTCTCGTAGCGGAGCGCGCAGGAAAGGCCGTCGATCTTGGGCTCGGCCACGAGATCGACCGGATCGTCGGCGCCGAGATTGAGGAAGCGGCGGATTCGGGCCAGGAACTCGTGCACCGCCGCCTCGTCCATGGCGTTGTCGAGCGACAGCATCGGCACCTTGTGCTCGACCTTGCCGAACGCCTCGACCGGCGGGGCGCCGACGCGAAGGCGGGGGCTGTCGGGCCGGATCAGCGCCGGGTGCAGGGCCTCGATGGCGGCGTTGCGCCGCTGCAGGGCATCGTAGTCGGCGTCGCTGATCTCGGGCGCGTCGGCCTGGTAGTAGAGCCGGTCGTGGCGGGCGAGCTCGGCGGCCAGCCAGGCGAGCTCGGCCGCGGCCTCGGCCTCGCTCAGGCCCTCCGGCTGCTTCCCGGCCAGGGTCGCGGGCGGGCGGCTCATCGCGCGGCCGCCACGTCGAGCAGGCTGGAGGCGGCGGCCCGGGCCGCCTCGGTGACCTCGGCCCCGGCCAGCATGCGGGCGATCTCGTCGCGCCGGTCGGCCGGCGAAAGCCGGCGGACGCGGACCGTCGCACCCGCGTCGGTGGTCAGCTTCTCGACCTTGAAGTGGTGGTCGGCCCGGGCCGCCACCTGCGGCGCATGGGTGACGACCAGCACCTGCCGCTCGGCTGCGAGGCGGGCGAGGCGCTCGCCAACCGCATCGGCCGTGGCTCCGCCGATCCCGGCGTCGACCTCGTCGAAGATCATCGTCTCGGCGGCCGCGGCCCTGGCGAGCACCACCTTCAAGGCCAGCATCAGCCGCGACAGCTCGCCGCCGGACGCGATCTTGGCGATCGGCCCGAGCGGCTGGCCCGGGTTGGTCGAGACCAGGAAGGCCACGCGGTCCATGCCTTCGGGGCCGGCCTCGGACTCGGCGAGCGGCTCGACCTCGATCTCGAGCCGCGTCCGCTCGAGCTTGAGCGGCGGCAGCTCGGCCATGACGAGGCGGACCAGCTCGGCGGCGGCGGCCTTGCGGCTGGCATGCAGGCTGCCGGCGGCGTCCAGGTAGCGGCTGCGGGCGGCGCGCGCCTCGCGCTCCAGATCGGCCAGGGCCTCGGCCCCGGCGTCGATCCCGGCCAGCTCCTCGCGGGTGCGCTCCAGCAGATCCGGCAGCGCGTCGACGGCGACCCGGTGCTTGCGCGCCGCGTCGCGGAGCGCGAAGAGGCGGTCCTCGACGGCCTGGAGCGAGCGCTCCTCGGCCGCCACCTCACGCAGCGCCTCTTCGACCGCCGCCTCGGCTTCGGTGGCCTCGATCAGGGCGCGCTCGAGCGCCTGCAGGGCCGGCTGGAGCAGCCCGGCCGCCGCCTCGGGGGCCCGCCGGAGACGCCGCTCCGCGGCGCCGAGCTTGCCGAGCGCGCCGTCGCCGCCGGCGAGGTCGCCCAGTGCCTGATCGAGCGCGGCCACCAGCTTCTCCTGGTGCAGGAGCCGGCTGCGCTCGTCGGCCAGGCGCTCCTCCTCGCCGGGCAGGGCGTCGAGCGCCTCGAGCTCGAGCAGGCGGTGGCGGAGATAGTCCTCGTCGCGCCGGGCCTTGTCGATCGCCGCCCGCCGCTCGGCGATCGCCCGCTCGAGCCGGCGCCAGGCCTCGTAGGCGGCACGGATCGCGGCGAGGAGCTGGTCGTGGCCGGCGAAGGCGTCGAGCACGGCCTTGTGGCTCTTCGCGTCGGTCAGGCCGCGCTGGTCCATCTGGCCGTGCACCTCGACCAGGAGGTCGCCGAGCGCGCGGAGCGTCGTGCCGCTGACCGGCGCATCGTTGACGTAGGCACGGCTGCGGCCGTCCGCCCCGAGGCTGCGGCGAACGACGATCTCGGCCTCGCCCGAGGCCAGGTCCTGTGCGGCCAGCAGGGCCTGGGCGACATGATCGTCCGGCGGCTGGAAGCAGGCGGTGACGGCGCCTTGCATGGCACCCGCCCGCAGCAGGCCGCGATCGGCGCGCTCGCCGAGCACGAGGCCCAGGGAATCGAGGATGATCGACTTGCCGGCGCCGGTCTCGCCGGTGAGCACGGTGAGGCCGGCCGCGAGCTCGAGATCGAGCCGCTCGATCAGGACGATGTCGCGGATGGCGAGGCTCAGCAGCATGGCCGCCCGCCCCGGACCGGCCGGCCGCCGCGGGCCGCCGGCCGGCTCAGAACATCCGGCTCAGCCAGGAGCCACTCGTGGTGCTGGCCGTCGAGGGCACGCCGTTGGTCGGCCCGACCAGGGCATAGGAGCGCTCGTACCATACGCTGTCCGGATAGTTGTAGCCGAGCACGGCGGCGGCGTTGCGGGCTTCCTCGACGACGCCGAGCGCCAGATAGGACTCGGTCAGCCGATGCAGCGCCTCGGGCACGTGGGTGGTGGTGTCGTAGGCCTCGACCACGGTGCGGAACCGGTTGATCGCCGCCACGTACTTGCGCTGGCTCTGGTAGTAGCGGCCGATCTGCATCTCCTTGCCGGCCAGATGGTCGAAGGCGAGGTCCATCTTGAGCTGGGCGTCCCGCGCGTACTCGGAATCCGGGAAGCGGCGGACCAGCTCGCCGAACGCATTGAGCGCCTGCTCGGTCATCTCCTGGTCGCGGCCGACATCCGAGATCCGCTCGTAGAAGGACATGCCGATCAGGTAGTGCGCGTAGGGCACGTCGCGGTGGCCGGGATGCAGCTCGATGAAATTGCGCAGGGCGCCGATCGACTGGTCGTAGAGCTGGCCCTCGAAATAGGCGTAGCCGGCCATGATCTGGGCGCGCACGGCGTACTGCGAATAGGGATGCTGGCGCTCGACCTCCTCGAAGGCCCGCGCCGATTCCTCGAAGCGCCGTTCGGCCAGCAGCCGCTCGCCGTCGGCGAAGAGCTCCTCGGCCGGCCGCTCGACATACTCCTCGCTGCGGTTGCCGGAGCAGGCGCCGAGCACGACGACGAGGCAGAGGCAGGCGAGCAGGCCGCGCAAGGCCCGGCCGAAGCGGGGACGGGGGCGCCCCGTCGAGGTCGCGAAGGCGAAGCTGTCGATCATGAACACTATCCCAATGTCCCCCGGTCGACGCCTGCCTCTGGCAGCGAGGTGACGCCTGACGGGCGGTCGTGAGCCGGCTCGACCACGGTGGGACCCGGTCGCGCAGGGCGGTGGGAGCCTACCCGTTTGCGGGTCGCGTTGGAAGCACTAGCGTGGCCTGCCGGCCACAGCTTCGCCGCGCGGCGCCCGATTGTACCCGGATCGTCACGCCGCCGGCGCCGTCGCCTCCTCGATGGCGCGCAGCAGCGGCAGCCAGTCGGCGCGGCCGGCGGCGACCCGGCTCGGGGCGACGTCGAACAGGCCCAGCCCCTCGGCCGCGAGCTCGGCGTAGACGGCGCGGTCAGCGAGCTGGGCGGCCGGCTCCTGGCCGATGCCGGCCAGCGCATCGAGCAGGCGCTGCGCCGCGCGTTGCCGTGACCGCTGCCGGTTGGCGACCAGCAGCACCGCCTTCCTGCCCTTGGCGATCGGCTTGATCCGCTCGAGCTTGGCGAGGAAGCCCGCCGTGCTGCGCTCGTCGAACACCGAGGCGAGCACCGGGACGACGACGAGGTCGGCGCCCTCGAGCAGCGCCTCGACCTCGCGCCGCCTGACCCCGGCCGGGGCGTCGATGACGAGGCGACGCAGCCCGGCCGGCGGCTTGCCCGTCTCCTTGTGCCAGTCGAGGCCGACGATCGGGGCCGCGCTCGCCGGGCGGCTGCCCAGCCAGCCCAGGCTGCTGCGCTGCCGGTCGACGTCGGCGAGGCCGGTGGCGAACCCGGCGGTCGCGAAGGCGGCGGCGAGGTTGGTGGCGATCGTCGTCTTGCCGCAGCCGCCCTTGGTGTTGGTGACCAGGATCGAGACGGTCACGCGTCGTCGCCGTCGTCGTGCCAGAACGGCCGCTGCTCGATGAAGCCGGTCCAGGCCTCGACCGCCGCAGCGCGGGCGGCGGCCATGCCCTGGGCCTGCCAGCCGAGCACGAAGCCGACGCCGCGCTCGAGCGCCCGGCGGTCGCCCGGCGGTCGCGCCGGCGCCTGCCGGACCAGATGTTGCAGCAGCAGGCGGGTCTCCGCCTGGTCGTTGAGATGGCCCAGGACGTCCTGCAGCCTGGCCGCCGCCTTGGCGTAGCGCCGGGCCGCCTTGCCGGCGAAGAGGTCGCCGAGGAACTCGACGCCGTAGCGGAGCTTCTTGAGCGCGAGGCGCACCTCGTGGCGCTCCGCGTCGCTGAGCTCGGCGAAGTCCCGGCCGAGCTTGCGCACCCGCTTGTGGCGCTTGTCGAGCAGCCGGCGGGCGAGCACGACCACCGGCTCCGCCAGCAGCTGCCGGCCGTCGGTCGGGGCCGCCTCGTGCCAGCCCTCGAGCGCCACCCAGCTCGCCCAGTCGAGGGCCAGCTCCGCATGCAGGCGGCCGGCGAGGAACCGGCGCAGCTCGGCATAGGCCAGCTCGCGCTCGGCCCGGGCGCGTGCGGCCACCGCGTCGAGCGCCGGGGCATCCTCGGCGCCCGCCGCGGCAGCAATGGCCGGCAGGGTCTCCGCCAGGAAGACGTCGAGCTCGCGCGCCCTGCCCGAGGCGGTCACGATCGCCTTCAGCCGCTCGTTCCAGGCCAGTCGCTGGTCGCGGCCGATCGCGTCGCCGAACAGGCTCAGCGCCGAGCGGCTGCGGCGCACCGCGATGCGCAGCTGGTGCACGCCCTCGCGGTTGCGGCCGTCCTCGGCGGGAACGACGTTCTGCAGCCACTGGCCGGTGCAGGTCTCGAGGATCGCCGCCAGCGCCTCGCCGACGGTCATCTCCTGGTCGAGCGCCGGCCGGGTCGCGCGCACCGCCGCCGGCGGCCGGTCGTCCGCCAGGCGGTAGCCGCGGGCAGCCTTGTTGGTCACGGAGATCGCCAGGGGCGCCCACTGGCGGAGCTGGCGCAGCAGCAGATAGAGGCCGCGCACCGGGCCGGCCTTGAGCTCGAGCTCGACCTCGGCGAGCGGCTCGCGACGCGGCGCGCGCTTGGGCGCGCCGTCAACGTTCCTTCCGGCGGCGACGACCTCCCCCGCGTCGAAGGCGACCTCGATGATCGCCGGCGGGGCGCCGGGCACCGCCTGCTCGACGAGCATCAGGCGCCGCTCGACCTCGGTCGCGAAGACGAGCTCGAGCTCCTCCGGCAGGACTAGGCCGAGGTGGTCGAGGGCGTCGGGATCGGTGATCCGGTCCAGCATCGGCCGCGGCCCGTCGACCGGGCATTCCCACTCGCCGCGCTCGATGTGCGCCCCCTGGCCCTCGCCGCGCGCCTTCAGGGTCTGGACGTAGTCGTCGCCGATCCTGCGGACCCGCAGCGAGACGCCGCGCGCGGCCAGGCGGCGGTCGACGGTGTCGAAGTAGAGACTTTCCAGCCAGCGGCGCTCGGGGCCCGAGAACGCCGCCGGGCTTTCCTTCAGACGATCCGCGAGCGCCACAAGGTCGCCGCGGTCGACCACCAGCTTGAGCTCGACCTCTCGATCGGCCGAAGGGGCACGCACGCATCCTCCTGTCGCAGGGTTACCCGCCGTCGTCTTGTTCTTGTCATCGAACTGTCAAAAACGGGCGCGCCGTACCCGCCGATGACCGACTCGCCCCGCGAGCATAACAATAATGGCCTCGCTGATGCAGATCAATGCGGCGGCATTGCCGTTCCGCCAAGGGAAATGCCATAATGCCTCGGGTCGGCAGGCGGGAGGACGCAGGGATGACGTTGAAGAATCTGCTGGTGCACGTGGACGACAAGCCGAGCTGCGACAAGCGGCTCGACGCCGCGATCGCCTTGGCCATGGGCTTCGATGCCCATCTCGCGGCCTTGATGCTCGTCGCCGAGCCGCACGTGCCGCCGGCGCTCGGTGTCCACATTCCGGCCGACGTCCTGACCGCCCAGCGCGAGGAGGCCGACCGGCAGGCGGAGGCGGTGCTGGCGAAGGTGCGGGCGCGCGGCGACAAGGCCGGCATCGCCATCGAGACCCGGCGCGAATGGGTGATGGTCGACGATTTCGCCGCCGCCTTCGCCCGCCAGGCCCGGCACGTCGACCTGTCGATCGTCGGGCAGGTCGATCCCGAGGAGGGCGACGTCGATGCCGAGCTCATCGCCGAGGCCGCCTTCATGCAGAGCGGCCGGCCGTGCCTGGTCGTCCCCTATATCGGCGCCCGCACCCTGCCGCCGGCCAGGGTCCTGATCGCCTGGGACGGCTCGCGCGAGGCGGCGCGGGCGGTGGGCGACGCGATGCCGCTGCTCACCCGCGCCGAAAGCGTGACCGTGCTCGTCGTCGATCCCGCCTCGCTCAGGGGCCGGGTCGGCGATCAGCCGGGTGCGGACCTCGCCACCCATCTCGCCCGGCACGGGATCAAGGCCGAGGTGATGACGACGGCGAGCGGCGGCATCGGCGTCGGCAACGTCATCATCGGGCAGGCCAGCGACAGCGGCGCCGATCTGGTCGTCATGGGCGGCTACGGCCACTCCCGGCTGCGCGAGCTGGTGCTCGGTGGGGCCACGCAGAGCATGCTCGACCACATGCCCGTCCCGGCGCTGCTGGCGCACTGAGCCGCACCGGGTGCCGGCGCCGGGAACCTTGCCCGGCGTCGCCGGTTGAGACTATCGGGTCGGTCGAGGCCCGGTCTGGCACACAACGAGACGACGAGGAAAGGAACCGCCGATGGCGCCGCGCAATGACGATTCCGCCAAGGACACCGACACCGGCCGGCTCGAGGCCGACATCGAGCAGCTCAAGGCCGATCTCAAGCGGCTGAACGAGACGCTGGTCGGCCTCGGCCGCGACAGCCTGGACGCGGTGCAGACCGAGAGTGCCGTGCGGCTCGAGGCGTTGCGCAAGGAGGCCGACGCCATCGCCCGGCGGCTGAAGAGCAAGGGGCAGAACCAGTACGAGGCGATCGAGGCGCAGGTCCAGGAGAAGCCGCTGCTGGCGCTCCTCGCGGCGTTCGGGCTCGGGCTGATCATCTCCCGCCTCATCGACCGTCGCTGAGCCCCTGGCGATGCTGCCGGAGGCGGCACAGCTCGCCCGTCTGCTGCTGGCCGCGACGGACAAGTCCTATCTGAAGCAGAAGGCCAGATCGACCCTGGTCACCGCCGAGGCGTGGCTGATCGTCGGCGTGATGGCGGCGGTTGCGCTGGTCTTCTTCCTGATCGCCGCGTTCATGGGGTTGAAGGAGGTCCTGCCGGGCTGGGCGGCGGCCCTGATCGTGGGCCTGATCGCCGCCCTCGTCGCCGGCATCGCGTTCCTGGTCGCGCGCCGGCAGAGCCGCGAGGTGCCGCTGCCGCGCAATACGCTCGTCGAGGATTTCGCCGAGCGTCCCGAGGATGCTGCGGCGGCCGTGCTCGGCCCGTTGATCGACGAGGCCGTCAAGGCGACCCGCGAGCGGCCGGGCGAGACCATGATGCTGGCCGTCGCCGCCGGCATGCTGGCCGGCCGCCTGTTCCGCCGCGACAGCCTCCTGGGCCGCGGCAGGCGGTGAGCCGGGCTCAGAGCCCGACCTCCTCGTGGTCGATGCGCTCGGCCTCGGCCCCGGCCAGCGCCGCCCACTCGCGCATCGCGGCTGAGCCGAGCACCGTCGCCTGGTAGGCGCGCAAGGGTTCGGGCAGCTCGACGCCGTAGGTGCGAAAGCGCGACGCCACCGGCGCATACATGGCGTCGGCAGCGGAGAACGCGCCGAACAGCCAGGGGCCGCCGGCCCCGAAGCGCTGCCGGGCCTCGCTCCAGATCGCCATGATCCGGGCGATGTCGGCGGCGGCAGCCGGGCTCGCCGGCACCCTGCGCCCGACCGCCCGGATGTTCATCGGCAGCTCGTTGCGCAGGGCCTGAAAGCCGCTGTGCATCTCGAACGCCACCGACCGGGCCATGCCGCGGGCCACCGGCTCCGAGGGCCAGAGCCCCGGCTGCCGCTCGGCCAGGTGCTCGATGATGGCGAGCGAGTCCCAGACCGTGACGGCGCCCTCGATCAGCACCGGCACCCGCCCGGCCGGCGAGAACGTGCGAATGCGCTCGGCCGTGTCGGGCCGGTCGAGGGCGATCCGCTCGAGCCGGAACGGCAGGCCCAGATGCCTCAGCACCAGCCAGGGGCGGAGCGACCAGGAGGAGTAGTTGTGGTTGCCGATGACGAGCAGACGGTCGGACATGGCAAGTCTCCAGCAGCCGGGATCGAGACACCGTGATGCGCCCCATCAAGCCTCGGGGCTGGTCCTTCGGCAAACGAAGTCTCATGATGCGGTCCATCACGAACGCTTATGGACAACAATGCGCCTCATCGCCTCAGCCATTCTCCTCGCCTGGATCGTCGCCGCGCCGACGGCCGTCGTCGCGCAGACGGCCGAGCGCGAGATCCAGCGTCAGGTCGCGACGCCGGCGACGGCCGCCGTTCCCGCGGTCGCCGGCCAGCCGATCGCCGCCCGCGAGCTGCTCGCCGAGTTCTACGCCCGCCGCGGCTTCCGGCCCGCCTGGACGACGGCCGGGGACGTGGCGGACCTGCTGGCAGCGATCGAGGACAGCGTGCTCGACGGCCTGCGGCCGGAGGATTTCCACGTCGCGACGGTGCGTCGGCTGGCCGCCGATCCGGACTTCGAGGCGGCGCCGGCCGATGCCGTCGCGGCGCGCGACATGCTGCTGAC
This sequence comes from uncultured Geminicoccaceae bacterium, assembly GCA_964460465.1. Classification (GTDB taxonomy): domain Bacteria; phylum Pseudomonadota; class Alphaproteobacteria; order Geminicoccales; family Geminicoccaceae; genus SLRI01. Next base: position 63,316 of record CAYWSB010000003.1, read on the forward strand.
CGACGCCCTCGCCCGGCTGCTCTATCAGCTCCACTACGGCAAGGTGGATCCGCGGCACCTCGATCCGCACTGGAATCTCGGGCGGCCGGCGCTGGATGGCGACGTGTTGTGGATCGTCGCGGATGCGCTCGCCAAGCACGACGTGGCCGGCATGGTCGACCGGACGCGGCTGCAGCATCCAGCATACCGGATGCTGCGCCACGGCCTCGCCCGCTACCGGGCGATCGAGGCGGCCGGCGGCTGGGGCCGGCTGCCGCCCGGGCCGCCGCTCAAGCCCGGCACCACCGACCCGGCCGTGCCGGTCCTGCGCGAGCGGCTGATGGCGACGGGCGATCTCGACCAGCCGCCGGCCGGCCCCGCCGAGCTGTACGGCGAGGTCGAGGCGGCGGCCGTGCGGCGGTTCCAGGCGCGGCACGGGCTCGCGGTCGACGGTGTGGTCGGGCCCGCCACCCGGGCGGCGCTGAACGTCCCGGTCGGCCGGCGCATCGACCAGATCCGGGTCAATCTCGAGCGCGCCCGCTGGGTGCTCCGGCTGGTCCACGACGACGTGATCGACGTCGACATCGCCGGGTTCTCGGTCGAGCGGCGGCGCGGCGGCCAGACCGTCTGGCAGAGCCGGGCCATCGTCGGCCAGCCCTTCCGCCAGACGCCGGTGTTCGCCGACGAGATCGAGTACATCGTCTTCAACCCGACCTGGACCGTCCCGCGCAGCATTCTGGTAAAGGACATCCTGCCGCGGATCCGGCGCAACCCGGCCTATCTGGCCGAGCAGGGCTACGACGTGCTGGACGGGCTCGGCCAGCAGGTGCCGCTGGAGGCCGCGACCCGTGCCGCCCTCGACGGCGGCGGCTTCCCCTGGACCCTGGTCCAGCGCCCCGGGCCGCTGAACGCGCTCGGCCGCATCAAGTTCATGTTCCCCAACCAGTTCGCGGTCTATCTGCACGACACGCCGAGCCGCGAGCTGTTCGCCCAGGCCGCCCGCTCGTTCTCGAGCGGCTGCATCCGGGTGCAGGATGCCATGGGGCTGGCCGAGCTGCTGCTCGAGCGCAACCCGGGGTGGGACCACGCCCGGATCGAGGCGGCGATCGCGGCCGGCGAGACCCGGACGGTGTTCCTGCAGCGGCGCATGCCGGTGCGGCTGTTGTACCGGACTGCCGATGCCCGGGCCGATGGCACGATCCTCTTTCGCGACGACATCTACAACCGCGACGGCCCGCTCCTGGCCGCCCTCGACCAGCCCTTCCGGCCGGTCTTCCCGGCCCCGGCGGCGCCGCCCATGAGCCGCGTCGACGATCCGACGCGCACCGACGGCTGAGCCGCGTCAGCGCCAGAGCAGGACGAGGTTGGCGAGTGCTGCGGTGACCAGGACCGTGAAGGTCAGCACCATCCCGCCCTGGCGCCTGGAGTAGACCTCGGCGGGGTTGCTGATGCCGTAGGCGTGCAGCGCCCGGCCGACGAGGAGGGCTGCCCCCAGGAGATGCAGGAGCCAGGGCCAAGCGCCCTGCAGCTCGGCGAGGAGCAAAAGGACGACGGTGAGCGGCACGTACTCGGCGAAGTTGGCATGCGCGCGGATGGCCCGCTCGAGCCGCGCATCGCCGCCGCTGCCGATCGCGGTCTTGGTGCGGTAGCGGGCGCGGATCACCAGGACCGCGAGGGCGACGTAGAGCAGCGCCAAGAGGGCGGCCCAGAGGGGCGTCGCCGCGGCGGCAATACCGCTCAAAGGTCGATGATCTCGGCATCGGGCAGGTCGCCCGTCGCCAGCAGGGCCAGGAGCCGCGCGGCCGCGGTCTCGGGCGGCAGTTGCCGCGCCTCGGGCTCGCCCGGATAGGCGGTCTTGCGCAGCACGGTCGCCATGGGCGGCGGTGCGACCAGGCGCACGGCGATGCGGCTGCTGCGGTTCTCCGCCGCGTAGGCGAGCACGATGGCCTCCATCGCCTGCTTGCCCGCCGCATAGGCCGAGACGAAGGCCCTGCCGCGCGCCGCCAGCCGGTCGGTGAGGAACAAGGCCCGGCCGGCCGGGGCGACCTGGAGCAGCGGATCGACCGTCGCGATCAGCGTCTGGGCGGCAAGCGCGTCGACCGTCAGCGTCTCGCGCAGCATCGCGGGGTCGATATGCGCCACCGGCATCAGCTTGCCGAGCACCGCAGCGCAGTGGATCACGGCGTCGAGCCGTCCGAACCGGGCATGGATCGAGGGCCCGATCGGCAGGATCTTCTCGGGCTCGGCGAGGTCGAGCGGCAGCAGCGTGACGTGCCCGCCCGCGGCCCTGACCGCGTCGTCGAGCGCCTCGAGCTTGCGCCGCTTGCGGCTGGTCGCGACCACCGTGGCGCCGGCGGCCGCCAACGCCAGGGCGGTGGCCCGTCCCAGCCCGTCGCCGGCGCCGGTGACCAGCACCACCCGATCCGCGAGCGTCCAGCCTTCGGCCATGGTCTCAGCGCTCGTACTGCAGCAGGGTCAGCTGCCTGACCTGGGTGTCGCCGTCGCGATCGGCGAGCCGGGTCGGGTAGTCGCCGGAGAAGCAGGCGTCGCAGTATTGCGGCCGCGCCGGGTCGCGGCCCGGCTCGCCCACGGCCCGGTAGAGCCCGTCCATGGAGAGAAAGGCCAGGCTGTCGACGCCGATCAGCCGCGCCATCTCGTCGAGCGAATGCTGGGCGGCGAGCAGCTTGCTGCGCTCGGGCGTGTCGACGCCGTAGTAGCAGCTGTTGGTGGTGGGCGGGCTGGCGATGCGCATGTGCACGGCGCTGGCGCCGGCGGCCTTGACCATGTCGACGATCTTGGTCGAGGTGGTGCCGCGGACGATGCTGTCGTCGACCAGCACCACCGACTTGCCGGCGAGCGTCGTGCGGTTGGCGTTGTGCTTGAGGCGGACGCCGAGGTGGCGGATGTTGTCGGTGGGCTCGATGAAGGTCCGGCCGACATAGTGGTTCCGGATGATGCCGAGCTCGAACGGCAGGCCGGCCGCCTGGGCGTAGCCGATCGCCGCCGGCACGCCGCTGTCCGGGACGGGGACCACGACATCGGCCGGGGCCGGGCTCTCGCGGGCCAGCTCCTCGCCGATGCGCTTTCTGACCTCGTAGACGCCCATGCCGTCGAGCGTGCTGTCGGGGCGCGAGAAATAGACATACTCGAAGATGCAGAAACGCCGCGGCTGTCGCTTGAACGGAAAGAGCGAGCGCAGCCCGTCCCTGTCGATCAGCACCACCTCGCCCGGCTGCACGTCGCGGACCAGCTCCGCCCCGATGATGTCGAGCGCGCATGTTTCCGACGCCAGGATGAGCGTGTCGGCGAGCCGGCCGAGCACCAGCGGCCGCACGCCCAGGGGGTCGCGGGCGCCGATGACCCCGTCGTCGTGCAGGGCCACCAGCGAATAGGCGCCCTCGACCTGGGTGAGCGCGTCGATCAACCGCTCGACGATGCTGCGCTCGGTCGAGCGCGCGATCAGGTGGACCACCACCTCGGTGTCGCTGGTCGACTGGAACAGGCAGCCGGCCTCGACGAGGCGTCGTCTGAGGCCCATGGCGTTGGTGAGGTTGCCGTTGTGCGCCAGGGCGAGGCCACCGAAGGCGAAGTCGGCGAAGAAGGGCTGGACGTTGCGGAGCAGGGTCGAGGCGCCGGTGGTCGAGTAGCGGTTGTGGCCGATGGCGGCGTGGCCGGGCAGCCCGTCCACCACCCGGGGATCGCTGAAGGTGTCGCCGACCAGGCCCAGCGCCCGGTAGGTGTTGAAGCCGGCGCCATCGAAGCTGACGATGCCCGCCGCCTCCTGGCCGCGGTGCTGCAGCGCGTGCAGGCCGAGGATGGCGTGCGCCGCCGCGTCGGGATGGCCATAGACGGCGACGACGCCGCATTCCTCGCGAAGGTGATCATCGTCGGCCGCGAAGGGTGTCGGTCGCGCGCGCACCGTCATTCGACCCGCCCGCGGATCAGCTCGTCCATCCGCTCGCGCGCGCGGTCGGCATAGCCGAGGCTCTCGGCGGTGCTCTGCCCGGCCTCGCGGATGCGCCGCGCCCGCTCCGCCGCGTCGAGAGCGGCCTCGCTCGCCGCCTCCCTCGAGGCATCGAGGATGCCGGGCGGCAGGAACTGGGCGATCCAGTTCGCCCCCTGCTCGACCGGCGGCTGCAGCATGGCGGTCTTGACCCAGTCCGGATGCTGCTCCTTGGCGACGATCACCGAGCCCACGAGATAGGCGCCGCAGACGATCAGCGCCCCGCGGGCGAAGCCGAAACCGAGCCCCAAAAGCTTGTCGACCGGGCCGAGCGCGCTCGACGCCACCGCCCGGGCGATGATCCCGGTGACGATCTTGAGTGCCATGAACGGCACGAAGAAGACGACGGCCAGGGTCGCGGCATCGGTCAACAGCTCGTTGCCCAGGGCCTCCAGCAGCATCGGCCGGACCGGCTGGAAGGCGTAGACGGCGGCGACGATGGCGCCGATCCAGCTCATGAGGCCGAAGGCCTCGCGCACGGCGCCGCGGCTCAGCGCCAGCAGCGTGGAGAGCAGCACGATGCCGCCGACGATCAGATCGAACAGGGTGACCGGAAGATCGCTCATCGAGACCCATCACGTGGTGGAAGATCGAACAGGTCGAGGAGCTGATCGAGCCTGGCCAGCTCGCGCACGGCGAGCCCGGCGACGCTGTCGCCGTCGCCGGCCGCCGCCCCACCGGCCGCTCGCGGCACGATCGCCCGCGCGAAGCCGAGCTTGGCCGCCTCCTTCAGGCGCGCCTCACGGCTCGCCACCGCCCGGACCTCGCCGGCGAGCCCGATCTCGCCGAAGAACACCGAGGCCTCGGGTGCCGGCGCCTCGGCGAGCGAGGAGACCAGGGCCGCCGCAACCGCCAGATCAGCCGCGGGCTCGGCGATCTTCAACCCACCCGCGACGTTGAGATAGACGTCCCTGGCCCCCATCACAAGGCCGCAGCGGGCCTCGAGCACGGCGAGCAGCATGGCGAGCCGGCCGGCGTCCCAGCCGACCACCGCCCGCCGGGGGGTGGCGAGCGAGCTCTGCGCCACCAGCGCCTGGATCTCGACCAGCACCGGCCGCGAGCCCTCCATCCCGGCGAAGACCGCGGCCCCGCTGATCCCGGCCTCGCGGTCGGCGAGGAAGAGGGCGGACGGGTTGGCGACCGGCTCGAGCCCGGATTCGCGCATCTCGAAGACGCCGATCTCGTTGGCCGGGCCGAAGCGGTTCTTGACCGCGCGCAGGAGGCGGAACTGGTGCCCGCGCTCGCCCTCGAAGTAGAGCACCGTGTCGACCATGTGCTCGAGCACGCGCGGCCCGGCGATCTGGCCGTCCTTGGTGACGTGGCCGATCAGCAGGAGCGCCGTGCCCCGCTTCTTGGCGAAGCGGATCAGCGCCTGCGCGGCGGCCCGGAGCTGGGTCACCGTGCCGGGGGCCGGGTCGAGCGCCTCGAGATAGACGGTCTGGATCGAATCGATCACCAGTAGATCGGGCGGCGCCGGGCCGTCCAGCGTCTCCAGGATCGCCTCGACGGAGGTGCCGACAGCCAGCTCCACGCTGGCCCTGGCGAGGCCGATGCGCCGGGCGCGCAGGCGGATCTGCTCGATCGATTCCTCGCCGGAGAGGTAGACGACGCGCCGGCCGGCATCGGCGAGGGCCGCCGCGGCCTGGAGCGTGACGGTCGACTTGCCGATCCCGGGATCGCCGCCGAGCAGCACGGCGGAGCCGGCGACGAGGCCACCGCCCAGCGCCCGGTCCAGCTCGCCGATGCCGGTGACCAGCCGCGGGAACGGCCGGCCCTCGCCCTCGAGCCCGACCAGCTCGAGCCCGCGCCCGCGGCGCTTGCGGGCCGGCACGCCCTTGGCCAGCGGCTCGGCCGTCTCCTCGGCCAGGCTGTTCCAGGCGCCGCAGGCGTCGCAGCGGCCCGACCACTTGGGCTGCACGGCACCGCAGGCCTGGCAGACGAACGATGTGGCGGTGCGTGCCATGCTTCCCTTTTGCCGATCGCCCTGGCGCCGATCGCACCCGGAAGGGATAGGCCGGCGTGGTCGGCTTGGCCAGTGCTGCCGGCGTCCTTCAGCCCGGCGCCGGCGCGAGCCCGAGCGGCCCGATGCCGTCGAAGAGGCCGAGCTGGGTCGTGCTGCCCGGCGGCACGAACAGGTCGCTGCGCAGGGCGAGGCTGCGGCGCACCAGTCCCAGCCGCGCGGCCGCCCGCTCGAAGCGGCGGCGGATGAGCTCGGCCACCGGCCCCTGGCCGCGCATCCGGCTGCCGAAGTCGGGATCGTTGAGCCGGCCGTCGCGGCACTGGCGGACGAGCGAGAGCACCTTGCCCCTGCGCGCCGGGTAGTGGGTCTCGAGCCAGGTCTCGAACAGCTCCTTCACGTCGTAGGGCAGGCGCAGCAGGATCCAGCTCGCCGCCGTGGCCCCGGCGCCGGCGGCGGCTTCCAGGATGCGCTCGAGCTCGTGGTCGGTGAGGCCCGGGATCACCGGGGCGAGGCTCAGCGCCACCGGCACGCCGGCCGCCGAGAGCTCGCGCATGGTCGAGAGCCGCCGGTGCGGCGCCGCCGCCCGCGGCTCCAGCCGGCGGGCGAGCTCAGGATCGAGCGTGGTGACGGAGAGCGCGACGCTGGCCAGCCCGTCCTGGGCCATCGGCACGAGGAGGTCGAGGTCGCGGAGCACCGCCGCCGACTTGGTGACGATGCTCACCGGATGGCGGGTCAGGGCGAGGACCTCGAGGATCCGCCGGGTCACCTGCAGCCGCCGCTCGACCGGCTGGTAGGGATCGGTGTTGCTGCCGAGCGCCAGCGGCGCCGGCACGTAGCCCGGCCGCGCCAGTGCCTCCTTGAGCAGCTCCGCGGCGTCGTGCTTGATGAACAGCGTGGTCTCGAAATCCAGGCCCGAGGAGTAGCCCAGATAGTGATGCGACGGTCGGGCATAGCAGTAGACGCAGCCGTGCTCGCAGCCGCGATAGGGGTTGATCGACCGGTCGAAGGGGATGTCCGGCGAGCTGTTCCTGGCGATGATCGTGCGGCTGGTGTCGGCCAAGAGCTCGGTCTTCGGCGGTGGTGCCGCGAGCAGGGCCTCGAGCGTGCCCCAGCCGTCGTCCACCGGCTCGCGCGCCTGCCGCTCGAACCGGCCGGCCGGGTTCAGCCCCGCCCCACGGCCCTTGGTCGCCCGCGTGATCTGCATGTCCTGCCTCCGACTGCCTGCCGCTGCGGTTTTCGAGGAACGTTAAGGGAACATTAGGCGAATACCGTTAGAACGTCCAGTGCGACGAACGACGATGGAGACGGTTCGATGCGAGACCGGGCGGAGGCGCGGCGGCACCGCTTGCGGCGGATGGCGGCGGACGGGTGCGCGGGCCGCGCCGTCCCGGGCCGCGGCTGATGGGTAGCCTGCGCCTGATCCTCGCCCTCCTGGTGGTCTACTTCCACGCCCAGGCGTTCACCGTCTACAGCCAGGGCGGAGCACCGTTCGCCACGTTCCTGCCGGTGCCGGACGGGCGCAGTGCCGTGCAGATGTTCTACCTCATCTCGGGGTTCTACATGGCGCTCGTGCTGAACACGAAGTACCGCACGGCCGACGCCAACTGGACCTTCTACACCAACCGCTTCCTCCGGCTCTGGCCGGCTGCGGTCATCGTCAACCTGCTCGTCGTCCTGAGCTTCCTCGCGATCGGCGAGGTCCGCCTCTTCGGCCTGACCGAGGGGATCGGCGCGTTCCTCGCCCGGCTCGGCGCGCTCGACGGCGGCGCGCTCGTCTTTCTCGCCTTCACCAACCTCTTCGTGGTGGGCCAGGACCTGCTCTGGTTCCTCGGCTTCGCGCCGGGCGGGGTCGGCTTCGCCCCCTTCGGCAGCGCGGGCCACAACGGCTCCGCCCTGTCGCTCAACCACCCGCTGTTCACGGTGGCGATCGAGGCCGTCTACTACGCGCTCTCGCCGTTCGTGCTGCGCCGCGGCTGGCGGGCGGCGGCGGGCTTCGTGGCCCTGGGCGCGCTCTACCACGCCCTGGTCTTCGTCACCGGGGCGTCGAACCTGATCTGGGGCTACCACTTCGTCGCCTCGGCGGCCTATTTCTACTTCATGGGTGCCTGCGCCTATCACCTCTATCGCTGGCTCGAGCAGGCGCCGGTCCGCCGCCGGCTGACGGCCCGTCCGGCGCTGGCCTGGAGCTTCGCCGTCGGCGGTCTCCTGCTCCTCTTGCCGATCTACTGGCTGATGCCGCGCAACACGCTGTTCATGGCGCCGGTGCTGGCGCTGGTCGTCCCGGTCCTGTTCACCCTGACGCGCCAGCGCCGGGCGGACCGGATGGTCGGCGAGCTGTCGTTCGGCGTCTACCTCGCGCACTACCCGATCCTCCTGCTGCTCGGGCCGCTGGTCGGGCCGCTCGGCCTCTGGCTCTGGACCAGCGCGCTCTCGCTCGCCGCCGCCCTGCTGCTCTACTGGCTGGTCGAGCAGCCGATCGACCGCTGGCGGCAGCGGCGGGCGGTGGCCGCCGCGACCGGGTCGGCGACGGCCGCGACCGGTGCGGCCTGGCGTGGTCCCGGCCGCGCCACCGCCGGCGGCGGCTGACCGTCCGGCGGGCGCCGATCGCCCCGACGGCGGCGATCCGGACTGGACAGGTGCGCCCATCCGTGGCGCCATGCGGTGGTCGTCCAGCCAGGAGAGACGTGCGCCGTGCCCGCCACCCGTCCGAGCCGCCCGCATGGCGGCTGGCCGTCGCCGATCGGCCCCGAGACCGTCACCCGCCAGCAGAACCGGCTGGGCCAGCTGGCGCTCGACGGCGACCGGCTGCTGCTCTTGGAGGGCCGGCCGGACGAGGCCGGCCGGGTGACCCTGCTGCGGCTCGACCCCCGCGCCCCGCAGCACGCCCTCGAGCGCACCCCGGCGCCGGTCGACGTCCGCACCCGGCTGCACGAGTATGGCGGTGCCTGCCTGGCGGCGGCGGAGGGCGTGATCGTCCTGGTCGACGACCGGGACCAGCGCCTCTGGCGGCTCGATCCCGACGGCGGCAGCCGGCCGGTCAGCCCGGCGGCCGAGGGCCGGCTGCGCTTCGCCGAGCCGCTGATCGACCGGCGGCGCGACCGGGTCATCGCCGTCGTCGAGGACCACACCCGGCCGGGCGAGCCCGAGAACCGGCTGGCCGCCCTGCCGCTCGCCGGCGGCGGCCCGGTCACCCTCGCCGCCGGCCACGACTTCTTCGCCTATCCGCGCCTCTCGCCCGACGGCCGCAGGCTCGCCTGGCTGGTCTGGGACCACCCGGACATGCCCTGGGACGCGACCCGGCTGATGACGGCCGGGATCGCCCCGGACGGCAGCCTCGAGGACCGCCGCTGCATCGCCGGTGCGGCCGGCGACGAGGCGGTGCTGCAGCCCGAGTTCCTGCCCGACGGCCGGCTCGCCTGGCTGTCCGACCGGACCGGCTACTGGAACCTCTGGGCCGAGGGCGGCAGCGCGCCGCTGGTCGCCCTGGATCGCGACATGGGCGGTGCCCTGTGGCAGGTCGGCAGCCGCTGGTGGACGCCGCTCGCTGCCGATCGGGCCCTCGCCAGCGTCGCCGAGAACGGCTTCGAGCAGCTCGCCGTGCTCGACCTCGCGGCCGGCACCGCCACACCGCTGGACCTGCCCTTCGCCGCCTTCGGCGAGCTTCTGGCGGCAGGGGGGACCGCCTTTTGCCGGGCGGCGGCGGTCGACCGGCCGGCCGCGGTGATCGCCGTCGACCTCGCGACCGGGGCGCACCGGATGCTGCGCAGCGCCGGGCCGCTGGACCTCGATCCCGACTGGATCTCGAGGCCGCGACCGATCCGCTTCCCGAGCCGGGGCGGGCGGACCGCGCACGCCTTTCACTACCCGCCGACCCATCCGGCGGTGGGCGGACCGCCCGGCGAGCGCCCGCCGCTGATCGTCAAGAGCCACGGCGGGCCCACGGGCGCGGCCTCGCCGGCGCTCAAGCTCGGCTACCAGTTCTGGACCAGCCGCGGTTTCGCCGTGGTCGACGTCGACTATGCCGGCAGCAGCGGCTACGGCCGCGCCTACCGTCGCGCCCTCGACGGCCAGTGGGGCATCGCCGACGTCGAGGACTGCATCGCCGCGGCCGAGCACCTCGTGGCCCAGGGCCTGGCCGACCCCGACCGGCTGGTGATCAGCGGCGGCAGCGCCGGCGGCTTCACCACGCTGGCGGCGCTGACCTTCCACGACTGCTTCAAGGCCGGCTGCTCGGCCTACGGCATCGGCGATCTCGAGGCGCTGATGCGCACCACGCACAAGTTCGAGGCCCGCTACCTCGACCGGCTGATCGGCCCGTGGCCGGCGGCGGCCGAGCGCTACCGGGCGCGCTCGCCCATCCACCACGTCGACCGGCTCGCCTGCCCGCTGATCCTCTTCCAGGGCCTCGAGGACAAGGTGGTGCCGCCGGCGCAGAGCGAGGCGATGCGCGACGCGCTGCGCGCCAAGGGGCTGCCCGTCGCCTACCTGGCCTTTCCCGGCGAAGGCCACGGCTTTCGCGCCGCGGCGACGCAGCAGGTGGTGCTCCTGGCCGAGTACGCCTTCTACTGCCGCGTCTTCGGCATCGTGCCGGCCGACGAGCTGCCGCCGCTCGAGATCGACAACCTGCCGGCCTCGGCCGGCTGACGGAACACCAGACCGGCCGGTGGCGCCGTCGAGCCGGCCGGACCCTTCGGCGCAACGCGGTCGAAGGCGTCGTCAGGCCGGGCACCAGCACCCGTAGCAGGCGTCGGTACACGACTTGCCGGGCGCGCTCGCCGTGGCACGAAAGGCCGCGAGGCAGGCCGCCCAGCATCCCGCCATGCGGCGGGGAGATCAGGCCGGCGAGAGGACGTGGATGGTGCGCTCGGCCACGAGATCCTTCACCCGCTCGCCATAGGCCTGCATGTGCGGGGCCACGGCATGCGCCTGCAAGGCCGCCAGGCTCGCCCATTTCTCCACGACGACGAAGGTGTCGGGCCCGAATGCCGCCTGGATCGGCCCCGCCCCCTCGGTGTCCACCGTCGCCACGTACTCGATGCAGCCGTCCTCCGCATGCACGGCAGGCACGTTCGCCTGGAACGCCGCCAGCAGCTCCTGCCGCCTGCCCGGCTTCGCCTTGATCACCGCCAGCACATGAACCGGCTTCATGACACCTCCCCCTGCTCGCCGGGCCGGCACCGGGCGACCCGCTCCGGCCCTACCTACCGGGCGCGACCCGGCCGGTCCAGGGGCCGCTGCCGCCGGGCCGGGAGCGGGCAGGCGAGCCGCGTCGCCCGGCGTGGCCGGCTTCGGCCGGCGTGCCGGACGCGGTGGCGACCGGCGGCCCGCGACGTCCGAGGGTGACCGAGGCCGTCGGGGAGCCGGGGCCGCCGACCGGCGCTGCATCGAGCGTGAACCGGAGCATGGCCCGCGAGCGACGCCGACTTCGGCGAGGATGGAAAACGCTGGACGACGTCGTGGCAGGGATCGACGCGGCGAAGGCCGGGTCGGCCGTGCGGGCCCGGCCGAGCGGCCGGACGTTCGCGGTGGCTCGGGACGCAACGGGGATCGATACCCTCGTCGAGCGGCTCCGACCGCTCGCACCGGCGATCGTCACGGTCGACGCTGCGGGCGGCCGCGAAAGCGTGGTGGCAGCCGGCCTCGGTGCCGCGGGCCTGCCGGTCCCGATGGCCGATCCCGCTCAGCTTCGGGCTCCTGCCCGGGCACTCGGCAAGCGGGCGAAGACGGATCCCGCCGATGCGGCGGTGATCGCCGGGCTCGCGGCAGGCATGCGGCCGACGCTGCGGCCCCTGGCCGGTGCCGAGACCGCGGCCCTGGCCGATCGGATCGCACGGCACGCGCTCGAGTGGGCCGCCGGATCAGCCCGATGACCATCTCCGAGGGACAGTGCGAGAAGCGGGCGTCGAAACGGAACAAGGGCATCCGGCGTCGCGAGAGGGCGGTCCAGCCGGAGCCGGCCGAGATCCATGAAGACACCGTCTAGCTGTGGTTTCCGGGCGGGTTGCTCACCCGGGTTGATCGCGGTCAGTTGGTTGGTGCCAGCCGTCCAACTGCCTGTGGAGGAGCCCCGGATGAGCGCCCATAAGAATGCGCGGATGACGCCGCTCGATCGAGCGGTGATGGTGCGTCGGATCGAGGTCGAAGGCTGGACGGCGCGGGCCGTCGCCGATGCCTTCGCGGTGAGCGAGCGGACCGTTCGCAAGTGGCTGGCGCCCTACCGTGCCGAGGGCCCGGCCGGCCTCGCGGATCGCTCCAGCCGGGCGCGGCACGTCGCCAACAAGCTCGCCGCCCTTGGGTGGCGATGATCCTGCGCCTGCGCACGTATCGTTTGACGGCGGCCGAGATCGCGGCACGGCTGGACTTGGCGCGGACGACCGTCGCCGGACACTTGCGGTCGGCTGGTCTCGGCCGTCTCGCGGCCCTCGATCCCAAGCCTGCCGTCGTCCGCCATCAACGTGAACGCCCGGGCGAGCTCTTGCATCTCGACGTCAAGAAGCTGGCCCGCTTCGAGCGTGTCGGGCACCGCATCACCGGTAGCCGCCGCGGCCAAAGCAGCGGCGCCGGCTGGGACTTCGTCCACGTCGCCGTCGACGACGCCTCCAGGCTCGCCTATGTCGAGGTTCTTCAAGACGAGCGCCGCACATCGACGACCGGCTTTCTGGTCCGGGCGCGCCGCTGGTTCCGCAGCCATGGCATCCGAGTGGCGCGCATCATGACCGATAACGGCTCCGGCGACGTCGCTAAGCTCTTCGCCAAGGCGTGCCGGCTGCCCAGGCTCCGACACCTTCGCACCAGGCCCTACACGCCGAAGACCAATGGCAAAGCCGAGCGCTTCATCCAGACACTGCGGCGCGAGTGGGCCTATGCGCTGCCCCATCGCAACGCCGATAGCCGTGCCGCGCAGCTGCCCAGGTGGCTCGAGTTCTACAACGAGAAGCGACCGCATGCTGGCCTCGGCGGCCGCATCCCGGCTACCTTCCTTGCGCCAGCCACCTGAACAACCCGCTCAGAGATCACAACTAGGCGGTCCGTGGCTGGCCCCGTGGTGCGTGAACGCGGACCTCGTGGTCTCGCTGCCCGGCGTCGGCCCGGCGATCTCGCCAACGCTCGTCGCCGAGCTCCCCAGGCTCGGCACGCTCGACCGCCGCCAGGTCGCGGCCCCTTGCGGCGCCGCAGTGACCGCGCAGCTCCACGCGGCGTCGACCTGGCCCAGCCGACCCGCCGATCCACCCCATGGCGGGGCAGGGAGCGCAGCAGCGGCGACCGGGGCACGCGGCACGCCGTGGTCTTCATGGGGGCCAGGATCGCCGCCAAGCACAGCCCGATCCGCGAGGCCTGCCACGGGCGCCTGGTCGCTGCCGGAAAGCGGACGATGATCGCTCTCGTCGCCTGCGCCCGCATGCTGCGCACCAGCCGCAACGCGATCGGCGGGGACCAGAAGGCGTGGCGACCCGCTTGACGCCCGAGACGGTCGCTCCCCGGCGCGCCCGTGCGACGGAGGCGGCCCGGGGTTCGGCGAGGCCGGTCTTGCCGGGGGCTCGCCCGGCGGGGCTTTCCCGGCGAGGCGGCACCGGGCCGGGCGAAGCGGCGCCGGGCCGGGCGACAGCGCCAGGCGGCAACGGGCGGTCCGGCGCCCTGCAGGCCGGCCTCGGCCGTCCTTGCCGCCGGATTCGCGGCCGGGCGAGCTCCGGCGCTGGCCGGGCCGCCGCCGGCGGGTCGTCGCGCCGCCGTCAGGCGGTGGCCAGCCGATGGCGGAGCGGGTAGCTCGGGTCGCCGAGGACGACCTGGGCACCCACCTTGCGGCGCACGTCGACGAAGACCGGTGCCCGGAGATTGAGGAACGTCTCGATGCCCGAGGCCCCGGGTGCCAGGGTGACGATCGCCAGGATCAGCAGCTCGCCGGGCTCGATGTCGAGCATCCGCGCCACCTCCGCGATGTCGCTCGGGCGCAGGACCGGCATGTCCATGGGCAGCGGCAGGGTGATGAAGCCGATGTCGGGGGCATCGATCGCCTGCAGCAGCATCAGCTCGCTCTCCAGGCCGGGCAGGGGCTCGAGCTGGAAGGTCTCCACGCTCGGAAAGCCCGGCAGCCCGCCGCGGAACCGGATCTGCCTTCCGGGGTCGAGCGGCATCTCGCCGAACCGGGTCGTGAGGGTCCCGCCCACTGCGGGGTCGTCACCCGCGGCTGGCGGCGTGCCGAGCGCGGCCGGCGGCGATTTTGCGGCGGGTCCAACACCGTCCATGGGGGTCTCCAGTTGCCAAGGGCCCGTTGCGTCGGCCCCGACCTTACCCCGGCAGGCCTAATTTTCGGTTAACGGGTGGCGACGCCGATGTCGTCCGGCGGCGCCGGTCAGGCCGACCCAGGGTCGCCGGGCACGGGAGCGTCGGCGCGGATCAGCCGCTCGGCCTTGAGCTCGGCCCAGAAGGCCGCCGGGATCGGCGCCCGGCAATGGGCGAGGTTGGCCTCGACATGCGCCGGGGTGAAGCCGCCCGGGATGACCGACGTCACCACCGGGTGGGCGAGCGGGAACTGCAGGGCGGCGGCCGGCAGGGCCACGCCGTGCCGGGCGCAGACCGCCTCGATCCGGCGCACCTTGTCGAGCACCGCAGGCTCGGCGTCGGCATAGTTGTACTTGGCACCCGGCACCGCGCCGGTGGCGGTGATGCCGGAGCTGAACACCCCGCCGACGACGATGCTAACGTCGCGCCGCGCACAATAGGGCAGCTCGGTCTCCAGCGTGTCGTGCTCCATCAGCGTGTAGCGCAGGGCGAGGAGGAAGAAGTCGAGATCGACCAGGTCGAGGAAGCGCGGCATCAGCCCGAGCTCGTTGATGCCGGCGCCGATGCCCTTGATCAGGCCCGCCGCCTTGAGCTCGTCGAGGGCGCGCCAGCCCGAGGTGGCGAGCTGGCCCAGATAGGCCTGCACCTTGGCCTCGACCCCGTGATGCCAGAAATCGAGATCGTGGATGACCAGGAGGTCGATCCGGTTCATGCCGAGGCGCTGCAGGCTGTCCTCGCAGGCCCGCATGATGCCATCGTAGCTGTAGTCGAAGACGTGGTCGAAATGCAGCCCGCCGGCCCAGAAGCCGGTCTCGAACCGGTCGGGGTGGGGGGGTGCCTTGAGGATGCGGCCGACCTTGGTGGAGAGCACCAGCTCGTGCCGCGGCCGGGTGTAGAGGACGCGGCCGAAGCGGTGCTCGCTCTGCCCCCGCCCGTACCAGGGTGCCGTGTCGAAATAGCGGATCCCGGCCTCCCAGGCGGCGGCCAGCGTCGCCGCGGCGTCGGCGTCGCTCACCCGGGTGAAGAGCTCGCCCAGGGGCGCCCCGCCGAAGCCCATGGCGGTGAGCTCCACGCCGGACTTGCCGAGCCTGCGTCGTGCCAGAGGGTCCATGCCCGCCTCCCGTCGTTGCCCGCGTTCGGGCTTAGCGCGCGGGATCGCCCGTGGGAAGGCGGCACCGCCGCAGGGTGTCAGCTGTCGAGCGCGGGCTCGCCCGTCGCGGCGGTGATGACGGCGCGGGCGGCGTCGCGCAGGACCACCGCCCGGGTCCAGTCGTCGCCGTCGGCCGCCGCCGCCAGCGGCTCGCCGATCACCACCTCGATCCGCCCGGCGCGGGGGAACCAGCTCTCGGAGCGCAGCATCGAGCGGGTGCCGCGGATGGCGACCGGCACCAGCGGCAGCCGGTTCCGCGCGGCGATCAGGAACGCCCCCATGTGGAACGGCAGCAGCCCGGGCATCCGGTCGAAGGTGCCTTCCGGGAAGAACAGCAGGGTGGTTCCGGCGGCCTCGCCCATCGCCCGCGCGTCGGCGATGCCCCTTGCCTTGTCGAGCCGCTCGACGAAGACGGCCCCGATGCGCCGCAGGATGATGCCGGCGAGCCGCTGCTGGGCGAGCTCCACCTTGGCGACGAAGGCCGCCGGGCGCGGCAGGGTCGCGACGAGCACGAAGCCGTCGAGATAGCTCGCATGGTTGGCGACCAGCACCGCCGGCCCGGCCGGCAGGCGCTCGACGCCCGCGACCTCCAGGCGGGTGCCGCTCAGCCCGGCCACGAGCCGGAGGATCGCACCCGCCGCGGCCCAGCGGGCCCGGACGGTCGGGAGGACGAGCACGGCGAGCCAGCCGACGGGGGCCGTGGCGGCGACCAGGAGCCATGCCCAGCCGGCGAAGGCGAACGCCCCGGCGTCGCGGCCGAGCCGCGCCAGGCGCGGGCCGAGGGCGGCGAGCTTGAGCGCCGCCACCTGCCGCCAGACGGGCTTGCGCCGGCCGCCGACGGCACCCCGCTCGTAGAGCTGGCGGCAGGCGTCGCGGCGGATCTTGCCGGACGAGGTCTTGAGCACGGTGTTGGGCGGGCAGAGCACCACCCGGTCGGCCGGCATGCCGGTGAGGTCGATCGCCAGGGCCTCGATCGCCTGCACCAGCCGCTCGCGATCGGCCTCCTTCGTCTTGCGCGTCTCGGCGAGCACCACCAGCGCCTCGCCGCCCAGGGCCTCGTCCGTGATGCCGAACACCGCGACATTGCCGGCCCGGATGCCGTCGATGGCACCCGCCGCCTCCTCGAGCTCCTCGGGATAGATGTTGCGCCCGGCCTTGATGACGATGTCCTTGGCCCGGCCGGTGACGTAGAGGTCGCCGGCCGCGATGTAGCCGAGATCGCCCGAATCCAGCCAGTCGCCGTGGAACAGGCGGGCGGTGGCGTCGGGGTTGCGCAGATAGCCGCCGGTGGCCGAGGGGCCGCGGAACTGGATGTGGCCCTCCTGGCGGTCGGGCAGCTCGCGGTCGCGATCGTCGACGACCCGCACCTGGTGCCCCGGCAACGGCCGGCCGCAGGCGACGAAGCGCTTCGCCCCGGGCGTGCTCGGCGCCACGGCGATCGCACGGCCCGACCGGGCGAGCTCGCTGCGGTCGACCGTGTCGAGCACCGGCGGGCGCCCGAGCGGCGGGAAGGTCAGGGCCACCGACGACTCCGCGAGGCCGTAGACCGGCAGCATCGCCTCGCGCCTGAAGCCCACGGCCGCGAAGCGCTCGATGAAGCGCTCCATCGTGGTCGGGCTGACCGCCTCGGCGCCGTTGTAGACGGCGCGCAGGTGACTGAGATCGAGGCCCTCGAGCTCCGCGTCGCGGATCCGCCTCGTGCAGAGGTCGAAGGCGAAGTTGGGCGCCGCGGTGATCGTCCCCCGGTGCCGGTGGATCGCCTCGAGCCAGCGCGCCGGCCGGCCGATGAAGGCGAGCGGCGCCATCAGGATCAGCGGCACGCCGTGGTAGAGCGAGCCCAGCCAGGCGCCGATCAGCCCCATGTCGTGGTAGAGCGGCAGCCAGCTCACCGTCACGTCGTCCGGCCGCACGGCCACGGCAGCACCGATCGCCCGGACGTTGGCCAAGAGGTTGGCGTGGCTCAGCACCACGCCCTTGGGTGCCGCCGTGCTGCCCGACGTGTATTGCAGAAGGGCCGTGTCCGTGGCCGCCGGACGCGGGCGCGGCGGCCGCGTCGCGCCGGCGAGGTCGGCCGGGGCCAGGACGCCCTGGAGGCTCGGCACCTGCTCGCGCAGGAGGCCGCCGACCCGGCCGAGGTCGCCCGTGGTCACGAGCTGGACGGCCTGCGCGTTGCGCAGGATGCCCATCTGGCGGTGGACGTGCTCCTCGAGATGCGACGGGCGGAACGGCGGGTAGATCGGCACCGGCACGCCGCCGGCGAGCCAGATGCCGAGAAACGAGCGGAAGTAGTCGGGGCTGGTGGGCAGCATCAGCGCCACCGCCTCGCCCGGTGCCAGGCCACGGGCGAGCAGCCCCGCGGCGATCCCCTGGGCGTCCCGGAACAGCCCGGCCGTGGTGAGCGCGGCGCCGTCGCCGGCATCCTCGTGGAAGCGGATCGCGACCATCTCCGGCCGCTCGGCCAGATGGAAGTCGAGCACGTCGAGCCAGGTCGCCGCCTCGTCCGGCAGGGTCAGCCGCGCCGGCCGCGACGGCGCCGGTGCCGTCGGGCGGGGTGCCGCCGGGGCCCGGTGCGTCGCCGGCGGCGCCGCTGCCAGGGCCTGCAGGAGATCGCCCGGGGTCTCGGCCTCGACCGCCACCCGCTCGCCGAGGCTGACCGCGAACTGCTGCTCCAGCCGGGCGATCAGCTCGACCCGGCCGAGACTGTCGAAGCCCAGGTCGCGGTCGAGCTGGCTCTGCAGCGTCGCCGGCCTGGGCGTCCGTCCGGGACGCAGCTCGGCCGCGAGAGCGTCGACGATCCCGAGCAGCGTCGCTGCGGTCGTGTCCTCGTCCGGCCGTTCGGCGACCTCGGCCAAGCGCCGTCCTCCCAGCTTGCCGCGCGATCGAAGGCCAAGGGCTATGGCGTCGGCCGGCGCCGGTCAAGACGCTCCGGTCAACCGTTGCCGGCCGGCGCGCCGCCGCGGACGATCCGGTGCACGAGGCCAAGCTTGTCGACCACCGGGCCGGGCAGCACGAACGGGTAGACGTGCTCGTGCCCCATGCTGCGGGCGAGGCTGTTGAGCGCGTAGGTCAGCGGCAGCCAGTCGTCGAGCACGGCCTGGAAATCGACGTGGCCGTAGGGGTCGATCGCCGCCTCGACGACGAGATCGGCGTCGGTGGTGACCTTGGGGCGGACGACCAGCCCGTACTCGGCCGCGGTCTCCGCGGTGTCGACGATGTGCAGGTAGTGCGCCCAGGTCTCGGCCCAGTCCTCCCAGGGATGGGTGCTGGCATAGGCGCTGATGAAGGTGTCCTGCCAACCGGCCGGCGGGCCGGAGTCGTAGTGGCGCTGGAGGGCCGCAGAATAATCCTCGGTGTCATCGCCGAAGAGTCCGCGCACCGCCTCGAGCCAGGCGCTGTTCCGGACCAGGCGATCCCAGTAGTAGTGCCCGCTCTCGTGGCGGAAATGGCCGAGGATGGTCCGGTAGGGCTCGGCCATCTGCGCCCGCATCCGCTCGCGCACCACCGGGTCTGCCTCGGCCACGTTGAGCGTGATCAGCCCGGCGACGTGGCCGGTCAGCACCCGGCCGGCTTCGCTGAAGCTCGGGGCCGGGTCGGCGAGGAACTCGAAGGCGAGGCCGGCCGGATCGGCGCTCTGCGGCACCACCGGCAGGCCCAGCCGCAGCAGGCTGTAGACCAGTCGCCGCTTCTCGGTCTCGAGCCGCTGCCAGAGCACCGGATTGCCCGGCACGGCCAGGTCCGGGATCGTCCGGTTCAGCCGGCAGGCGAGGCAGAAGGGCTCCGGGTCGTCCGCCGCCACCAGCCAGTTGCAGACCTCGTGCTGGACGCGGTTGGCGCAATGCCGGTAGCGCGCGTCGCCGCCCAGCGGCTGCCAGGTGTCGTCGCCGGCCGGCTCCAGGGTCACGACCCGCAGGACGTCCGGGGCGAAGGCGAGCAGGGCCCCGCACCGGGTGCAGGCGACGTTCTCGAAATAGACCAGCTGGTTGCAGGAGTGGCAGGTGGACAGGCGCATGGCGGAAACGGACTCCCTCGGGTTCGTCGACGAACTGCCCAGCGACCGCCCGGTTGCACCGCACCGGTCGGCCGGCTCAGAGCCCGCTGGCGCGGACCCAGCGCTCGGTGACGGTGCGGCCGAAGGTCATCGCCTCGTCGAGATGCCGGGCACCGGCCACCTCGATGGCCGGCACCACGGCCGGATCCCCGACCATCGCCGCGCGCAGCTGCGCCCAGCGGGCGAGGATCGGGGCATCCACCTCGAAGTGGCACTGAAAGCCCCAGGTCCGGGCCCCGACGCGAAAGGCCTGGCCCGGGCAGGTCTCGCTCTCCAGCAGATGCGCGGCATCGGGCGGCAGGGTGAAGTGGTCGTTGTGCCACTGCATGATGTGCGCCGGCAAGTCCAGGCCGCCGAGCAGCGGGTCCTCGGCGACGCCGTCGCGGCCGTGCAGGGCGGTGAAGCCGAACTCGCCCCTGGCCTGCTCGATCACCCTGCCACCCATGGCCCGGGCGATCAGCTGGCCGCCCAGGCAGACGCCGAGCACCGGCTTCGCGGCCAGCGTGAACGCCCGGATCAGCGCCAGGAGGTCGGGAAAATGCGGGCAGCGGGCGTCGTCGTTGGCGCTCATGGCACCGCCCAGAATGATCAGCCCGGCGGCCTCGGCCGCATCGTCGGGCAGCCGGCAGCCATCCTCCCCGTCGATCACCTCGACCGCGAGATCGGCCGCCGCCAGGACCGGGGTCATCACCCCGAGTGGTGATTCGCTGCTGTGCTGAAAGACCAGAACCCGTGGCAAGCTCGTATCCATTCCTCGAAGCGTGTGCGTCGCCGGCGTTGACCCTGGCCCGCCCGGTCCGCATATCGCCTGCATGGGCCTTTTGGACAGGAGATGCATGAGCGATCCGGCAGACGAGATCGGCGCGGCGCAGGCGGCCATCGAGGAGGATTTCGCCCTCTTCGACGACGTGCGCGACAAGATCGAGTACGTCATCGACCTCGGCAAGAGCCTGCCACCGCTGCCCGAGGCGCTCAAGACCGAGGCCAACCGGGTGCGGGGCTGCCAGAGCCAGGTCTGGCTCGTGGCCGATCTCGATCCGGCAACCCGCCGCGTCACCCTGCGCGCCGACAGCGACGCCGTCATCGTCAAGGGCCTGATCAGCCTGCTGCTGCGCCTCTATGACGACCGCACGCCCGAGGCCATCGCCGGCAACCCGCCCGCGGTGTTCGAACGCATCGGCCTTGGCCGCATGCTCACCCCCGGCCGCGCCAACGGCCTCTATGCCATGGTCGAGCGCATCCGCCAGCTGGCCCTGGCCTACCAGACCGCCGTGACGACGGGCTGAGCTGCCGCGCCGATGTTCAGCCACATCATCCTGGGCGCGCGGGACCTCGAGCTTCTGGGTCGCTTCTACGATGCCGTGCTGGCGCCGCTCGGCCTCGGCCGCAATCTTGAGGAGAACGGCGACGACGGCGGGCCCGCCGGCATCATCTGGACCGCCCCCGGGCAGCGCTGGCCGCAGTTCTGCGTCCAGCTGCCCTGGAACGGGGCGCCGGCGACCGCGGGCAACGGGGTGCAGGTGAGCTTCGCCGCGGCGTCGCCCGGCGCGGTCGACGCGGCCTGGGCGGCGGCACTGGCCAACGGCGGCAGCGACGAAGGGGCGCCGGGCCTGCGGCCGCACTACGCGCCCGACTACTACGGCGCCTATGCCCGCGACCCCGAGGGCAACAAGCTCTGCTTCGTCCACGCCGGCGGCATGGCGGCGCTCACGGCACCACCATCGGGAAGGTGACGGCGATCGCGATGGCGAAGGCCACGGCGTTGGCGAGGGCGGCCGTGAAGGGGTGGCCGGTGCGCCGATAGGCCCAGGCGCTCAACAGGCCGTAGACGACGAAGAAGGCGAGGATCACCGGGACGATCATTGCGAGGAAGAACAGCCGCTCGAAATCGAGCGCGATGGCGAGCGCCAGCGACAACAGGAACAAGAGCTTGGTGAAGGGATAGGCACCCCTGGCCGCGGTCCGCCCGCGCGTCGCCCACTCGTCGGCGAGGAAGTAGGGCAGGGTGCCGAGCAGCATGGCGGCCACCAGCGGCAGCCGCTCGGGGATCGGCATGAAGACGGTCACGAACCGGTCGATCGAGAGCCCGACGACGAAAACGGCATAGAGCAGGAGGGCGAGCGACGCCACGGCGAGCGCGCCATGGCCGACGAGCGGGGCCAGGTCGTCGGCCGGCTGCCGCGGCGCTCCCAGCAGGTGCAGCATCGCCCAGGTCAGGAGGCCATAGAGGGCGAAGTGGGTGACCAGGTAGTCGCCGAGCAGCAGCGGCAGCATGTCGGTCGGCACGAAGCGCAGCAGGACCGGGGTGAGCACCGCCGGCACCAGGCCCGCGAGCCAGAGCCGTCGCCAGGGCAGGCCGGCGCCACGCGGTGGGTCGGCCACCACCGGCAAGAGCCGGCAGGCCGGCCGGGCGAGGAGAACGAGGCCGCCCAGCAGCAGCACGATCCAGCCGCCCTGGCCCACCACGCCACCGGTGCCGCTGCGGGCGAAGGCCGCGTCCAGCCACTGCACCATCTCGTGCAGCCCCTCGCGCGAGTAGAGCACCGCCACGTGCTCGACCCCGCCGGCGAAGACGGCCCGCCTGGCGGTGCCGGCGGCGACGTCGCCGACCGTCTCTCCTTCGGCCACCGGCCGGTCGGCGACGAGCCGGACGGCCCTGAGCGCCTCGTCCTTGAGTGCCTGCGCCTCGAGGTCGCCGACGATGACCAGGAGATTGTTGGGGCTTTCGGCATCGAGGGTCGGGGCGAACATCGAGACCGCGACCACGGCCCGGACGGCGTCGCCCTGGCCTTGCGCGAAGCGGACGATGAGGTCGGAGGCCATCGAATGGCCGAGCACCGCGATCGCGCTTTGGCCGGTGAGCTCGCGGGCGAAGTCGGCGACCTCGCCGATCTGGCCGATCATCGCGTCCATCACCTGCTCGCCGGTGCGCACGTCGCCCCGGATCGGCAGCGGATGGCGGCCGTGGCCGAGGAAGTCGAAGGTGACCGCCGTATAGCCGTTCCGGGCCAGGGTCAGCGCGAAGGAGCGCATCAGCACCTCCGAGCCGGCGAAGCCGTGCGCGATGACAACAGGTGGCCCTGGCTCGGCGCCGGCGGTCTCGAAGACGGTGACCGGCGTCGCGCCCACCGTCCCGGTCGTGATCCGCAGGCCCTGGCCGGCGGCGGCGAGCTGCCAGAGCGCCACGCCGACCAGCACCAGCGCCAGCAAGGCGACGCCCGCCTGGCGCCGGTCGCGCCGGCCCATGCGCTCAGCCTCGCCGACGATGGCGCTGGCCCCGTGGTCGGTGGTGTGGCGAGCGGCGCATGCGGCGATCCCGTCGGGTGGTCAGCATGCCGGCACCACTAGCCAATCGCGGGGTCGAGCACCAGACCGGGCCTTCCGCCGGCAGGGCGTGCAGCCTATACCTGACCTGGGGCGCGATGCGGCGACGATCGGGGGAGGGGATGACGCAGAGGACAATCGCGGTGATCGCCGGCGACGGGATCGGCCGGGAGGTGATGCCGGAAGGCCTGCGCGTGCTGGAGAAGGCGGCCGCCCGCTTCGGCCTCGATCTGGCCTTCGACGAGCTGGACTGGAGCTGCGACCGCTACGCCCGCACCGGCCGCTTCATGCCCGAGGACGGGCTCGAGGGCATCGCCGGTCACGACGCGATCTTCCTGGGTGCCGTCGGCTGGCCGACCGTGCCGGACCACGTCTCGCTGTGGGGGCTCCTGATCCCGATCCGCCGCCGCTTCGACCAGTACGTCAACCTCCGGCCGGTGCGGCTCCTGGCCGGCGTGAAATGCCCGCTGGCCGACCGGAAGCCCGGCGACATCGACTTCTGGATCGTGCGCGAGAACGTCGAGGGCGAGTACTCCGAGATCGGCGGCCGGCTCTATGCCGGCACACCGCAGGAGATGGCCGTCCAGGAGAGCATCTTCACCCGCTTCGGGGTCGACCGGGTCTGCCGCTTCGCCTTCGAGCTGGCGCGCTCGCGGCCGAAGAAGCACCTGACGTCGGCGACCAAGTCCAACGGCATCATCCACACCATGCCCTACTGGGACGAGCGCTTCGCCGCCATGGCCGAGCACTACCCGGACGTGACGACCGACAAGTTCCACATCGACATCCTGACGGCGCATTTCGTCCGCCACCCCGACTGGTTCGACGTCGTCGTGGGCTCGAACCTCTTCGGCGACATCCTCTCCGACCTCGGCCCCGCCGTCACCGGCACCATCGGCATCGCCCCCTCCGCCAACCTCGATCCGGAGCGGCGCTGGCCGTCGATGTTCGAGCCGGTGCACGGCTCGGCCCCGGACATCGCCGGGCAGGGGATCGCCAACCCGATCGGCCAGATCTGGTCGGGTGCCATGCTGCTCGAGCATCTGGACCAGCCTGAGGCCGCGGCCGCGATCATGGCGGCCATCGAGCGCGTCCTCGTGCAGCCGGCCCTGCTCACCCCCGACATGGGCGGCAGGGCAACGACCGAGGCCCTGGGCCGGGCCATCGCCGCCGAGATCTAGCCGCCCGAGCAAGGAGACCACGTCGATGCAGCCCTTCTTCGAAACCTTCAAGGCACACCGGACGATCGATCTCGCCAGCCTCGGCATCAGCACCCGCGTCCTCCTGCCCGCAGCGGCAACCGGCGGCGCGCTCGTGCTGTTCGAGGAGACGACCGCGCCCGGCGCCGGGCCACCCTTGCACGTCCACACCAGGCAGGCGGAATTCTTTCGCGTGCTGGAGGGCGACTACGAGTTCATGATCGACGACCAGCGCTTCCTCGCCGAACCGGGCGACACCGCCTACGTCCCGACCGGCGTGCCGCATGCCTTCTGGAACCGCGGCGCGACCCCGGGGCGGCTGCTCTTCGGCCTGACGCCTGCGGCCGAAGGCGAGGCGTTCTTCGAGGAGATCGCCAGCTTCGTCGGCACCGCCGGCCCGCCCGACGTCGTCGCCATCAACGAGCATTTCGCCGGCCGATTCGAGGTCGTCGGCCCACCCCTGGCCGTGCTGTTCGGCGGGCACCCGTGAAGATCGGCATTCTCGAGACCGGGCGGCCGCCGGAGGGGCTGGAGGCGCACGGCTCCTACGCCTCGATGTTCGAGCGGCTGCTCGGCCCCGAGTACCAGTACGTGGTCTATCCGGTCATCGACGACGTCTTTCCCGAGGCCGTCGATTCGGTCGATGCCTGGCTCGTCACCGGCTCGCGCTTCGGCGCCTACGACACGGACCCCTGGATCCGCCGGCTCGAGGCCTTCCTCAGGGCGGCGATGGCCGCCGGGGTGCCGATCGTCGGCATCTGCTTCGGCCACCAGCTCCTGGCCCAGGCCCTGGGGGCCAAGGTGGAGAAGGCCGAGGCCGGCTGGGGTGTGGGCCCGCACGACTACGAGGTGGTCGAGCGGCCGCCCTGGCTCACCGGCGTGGGCGCACGGTTCACGCTCAACGCGATGCACCAGGACCAGGTCCTGACCCTGCCGCCCGGTGCGACGCTCGTCGCCCGCTCTGATTTCTGCCCGCTCGCGGTGCTCGCCTACGGCGACCGGGCGATGTCGATCCAGGCCCACCCGGAGTTCGACAACGCCTACGAGCGGGCGTTGATCGCCAAGCGTCGCGGCGTGCTCATTCCCGAGGAGCGGGCCGCTCCGGCGCTGGCCGCCATGGCCGCGGCGGGCGAGGCGGCACCCGATGCCGGCCACGCCGCAGCCTGGATTCGCGCCTTCCTGCGGCAGGCGACAGCGGCGCGCGTCGATCACGCTTGACGCCGCCCCGTCGCTGGCCGACGCTCATGCTCGATGGTGCCTCGCCTCGAGGCTGAAAAGGGAATCCGGACGAGCCGGAGCTGCCCCCGCAACTGTGCGCGGCAAGCCTTCGACCACTTCGAGCCACTGCAGGCGGCTGCCTGTGGGAAGGCCGGTCGAGGCGTCGAGCCGCGAGCCAGGAGACCTGCCATCAGAACCGCAACCACGTGACGGGACGGCGGGTCCCGGGGGAGAGGACGACGTGCGCAATCTGATCATCGCTGCCGGCATGGCGATCATGGCGACCGGTGCCGCCTGGGCCCATCATGCCGGCGACACCTACGCGGTGGGCGACCTCGTGGTCAGCCATGCCTGGGCCTACGAGACGGCAGGAGCCGGGCACTCGACCAAGGTCTACCTGACCATCCAGAACGACGGTGCCGAGGCCGACCGGCTGATCGCGGCCGCGGTCGATTTCGCCGGCCGGGTGGTCATGCAGGCCCAGGCGATCGGCGCCGACGGCACGCTCGCGGTCCAGGACGTGGCCGCCGTCGCCGTCCAGCCGGGCCAGGTCCTGACCCTGCAGCCCGGCGCCATCTGGCTCGAGCTCGAGGGGGTGCAGCGCATGTTCGTCGATGGCCAGCATTTCCACATGAATCTGACCTTCGAGACGGCCGGGACGGTCGAGATCGACGTCTGGGTCAACGAGGCCGACGAGCACGACGACACGGCGAGCTGAGCCCCTCGGGGCGCCCTCGTCGGGCGCCCCGAGCTGACCTGGTGCCCGGGCGCCCTGGCCGGGCGCCCGGGGAGCGTTTCGCTCAGATGGCTGCCATGATCGCCCGGTACTCGTCCTCGGTGAACGCCTTCATGGTTTTGGTGCTGACCGCCCCGGTGGACGACAGCCGCAGGATGAAGCGGGCGAGGGCGGCGTCGTCCGGCGCATCCAGGATGGCGACCATGTCGCAGTCGCCCATCACCATGTAGAAGGCCTCGAACGAGACCCCCTCGGCCTTCGCCAGCTCGCGCGCCCGATCCAGGCGCTTGGGCGAGTCCTTGGCATGCTTGATGCCTTCGGCCGTCCAGCGCACCAGTGCCACGTACTTGCTCACGACGTCGCCTCCCCTTTGCCGGCCGCGGGCCGCGGCCGATGGTGCAGACTAGCACGGCGCCGGCAGCGCGGTCGATGCGACCGGCCTGCGCCGATGCCCGCCATCGGGGAGGGGCGGTGGTCAGCGCCAGTGGTCGGTCAGGCGCAGCAGTTCGTCCCGCAGGCCCTCGGGGCCGGCGATCACGCGGTTGCCCTCGGTCAGGCCGCCGTTCGCCATGAAGTCGTTGGTGAAGCCGCCGGCCTCCTCGATCAGGAGGTAGCCGGCGAGGCAGTCCCAGCTGTTCATGTGCGGCTCGAGATAGCCGGCGAGCCGGCCGCAGGCGGTCCAGGCGAGGCCGAGGGCGCCGCTGCCGTGGCGCTGGAACATGCCACCCGAGCGCAAGAGCTTCTCGAACAGCGGGAACATCTCCTCCGGCGGGCAGCGCATCGAATAGCCGACGCTGACGGTGCCGTCGCCGAGCGAGGTGGCGTCCATCACCCGGATCGCCACGCCGTTCATCCGCGCCCCGCCACCCCGCCTGGCGGAGAACAGCTCGCCCGCCATCGGGTCGTAGACGACACCCACCTCGACGACCCCGCCCCGCTCGTAGGCGAGGCTGACGCACCAGGACCCGATGCCGTTGAGAAAGCACCAGGTGCCGTCGATCGGGTCGATCACCCAGTGCCCACCCACGGCCGGGTCGACCAGCGCGTGGGCGTGCTCCTCGCCGACGAAGCCGTCATCGGGAAAGAGGGCGGCGAGGCGCCCGCGGATCAGCGTCTCGACCTCGCGGTCGGCCTTGCTGACGAGGTCGTGCGCCCCCTTGCCCTCGATCACGAGGCTGTCGCGCCCCTCGTAGAAGCGCCGGGCAAGGCTGCCGGCCTCGCGCGCCACGGCTTCGGCGGCGGCGAGGCGCAGGCCAGGGTCGATCTGGGTCATCGAGGTCATCCGGGGGTTTGGTTTGGCGGCACGGCCGCGTTATAGACCGCGCAGCGGCAAAACATAAGGGAGCGCCCGATGCACATCGTCACCGCCAACGGGGCCTCGATCCCGGCCCTGGGCTTCGGCACCTGGGCGCTGCCCGACGAGCGCGTGCAGCATCTGGTCGAGCACAGCCTCGCCATCGGCTACCGCCACGTCGACACGGCGCAGATGTACAAGAACGAGGCCGCCGTCGGCGCCGGCATCAGGGCCTCGGGCGTCGCCCGCGACGACATCTTCCTGACCACCAAGATCTGGCCCGACTTCTTCGCGCGCGACGCCTTCCGCCGCGCCGCCGACGAGCGGCTCGAGCTTTTGGGCGTCGACCAGGTCGACCTGCTCCTGCTGCACTGGCCGTCCAAGACGGTGCCGCTCGCCGAGACCATCCTGGCCCTAAACGCCGTCAGGGAAGCCGGCCAGACCCGGCACATCGGCATCAGCAACTTCACGACGGCGATGATCGACGAGGCCGTGCGGCTCTCGGCCGCCCCGCTGGTCACCAACCAGGTCGAGTACCATCCCTTCCTCAGCCAGGCCAAGGTGAAGGCCAAGCTCGAGGAGCACGGCATGGCGCTCACCGCCTACTGCCCGCTGGCCCGCGGCAAGGTCGTGGGCGATCCGGTCCTGGCCGAGATCGGCAAGGCGCACGGCAAGACCGAGAGCCAGGTGGCGCTGCGCTGGCTGGTCCAGCAGGAGGGTGTCATCGCCATCCCGCGCAGCTCGAGCGAGCAGCGCATCGCCGAGAACCTCGCCGTCTTCGATTTCGCGCTGGGCGCGGCCGAGATGGCCCGCATCGACGCCCTGGGCTCGCCCAGGGGTCGCGTGGTCGCCGTCGCCATCGCACCCGAATGGGACGAGTGAGGCGCGCCCGTCAGGCGATCGTCCCGGCGAAGGCGGCCAGCGCCAGCGGCAGCTCCGCCCGCCAGAAGGCCCAGTCGTGGCGGCCGGGCTTGATCTGCAGCACGGTCGGCACGCCCGCCGCCGCGAGCCGTTCGCCCAGCGCTTGCGTCCCGACCTCGAGGCCGAAGAAATCCTCCTCGCCGCAGGCGAGATAGACGAGCGGCGGGGCGGCGCTGGCAGCGGCTCGGGCGACCAGGGTGAAGGGATCGGCCGCGGCGTAGCGGGCGGGGTCGAAGGGTTCGCCGAAGGCGCCGGCGAAGAGCCGGAGCTGGAGCTCGGAGAAGGCGTGGTCGGCGGTGAACACGGCCGGGCTCAGGGCGGCCACGCAGCGAAAGCGTTCGGGCCGGCGCAGCCCCATATGGAGCGCGCCGAAGCCCCCCATCGAGAGGCCGACGACGCCACGACGCGCCGGATCGGCGCCGAGCCTCGCCTCGAGCTCGGGCATCAGCCCGTCGAGCAGGGCTGTTGCCACGGGGCCGTGCGGCTCGGGCGCATCGACGTACCAGCTGTTGCCGACGCCGGGCAGCACGAGGTGCAGGGGCGGCAGCGCGCCTGCGGCGATCAGGCCCTCGACCACATCGACGGCCCCGCCGGCGCGCACCCAGTCCCATTCGCCGCCGCCGTGACCGTGCAGCAGGTAGACCAGCGGCGCGCCGCGACCGGGCGAGCCGGCTGCGTAGTGGAGATAAGGCACCGGCCGGCCGAGGGCGGGGCTCGCGAACGCCGCCGCCTCGAGCGGGACTGCCCCCGCAGCCGCGAGCGGCGCGGCGGCGAGCCAAGCCGAGGCGTGGAGGAGGAGCCGGCGGCGATCGATCATGCCGGCAGCGTTGCCGGCAGCCGTCGATGGTTGCAAGAGGGAAGCGGCGATGCTCCCCTGATCGCCGATCACCTGTGCGCCAGCCGCCGGAGGGCCCCGACCGATGCCACCCGTCACCTTCCAGATCATCGAGGAGACGGCCCTGCTGCGGCACGGCAGCCGCGACCTCGCCGCCCGCCGGGCGAAGCCGCGGAGCCCGGCCGAGCTCGCCGCCGTTCCCGACGATCGCTGGCTCTCCACCATGACCCGGCGCATCTTCCAGGCCGGGCTCAAGCATTCGGTCGTCGACGCCAAGTGGCCGGCCTTCGAGGAGGTGTTCGGCGGCTTCGACCCGGCCAGGGTGGCGGCACTCTACGACGAGGACCTGGAGGCGATGCTCCAGGACGCCCGCCTCGTCCGCCACATGGGCAAGCTCCAGGCCACCCGGCACAACGCCGCGGCCATGCTGGCGATCGCCGCGGCGCACGGCAGCTTCGCCCGCTGGATCGCCGACTGGCCGGTGACCGACATCACCGGCCTCTGGGCCGAGTTGGCCCGGCGGATGAAGCAGCTCGGCGGCAACTCCGCGCCGATGATCCTCCGGATGATGGGCAAGGACACCTTCGTGCCCACCGACAGCGTGTGCCGGGCGGCGGTCCACTGGCAGGCGCTCGACGCCCCGCCCAAGAGCAAGGCGGACCTGGCGAAGCTGCAGGCGGTCTTCAACTTCTGGCACCAGGAGACCGGCAAGCCGCTCTGCCAGCTCTCGCAGATCTTGGCGATGTCGGTGGATTGAGGCCGTGGTCGGTGCGGTGGCCTCAGGCCGCGGCGGCCGCGGGCCGCTCCCGGGCCGCATCCGCCCAGCGCTCGGCCTGGCGCACGGCGTGCGGCTCGTGGCCGACGATGAACAGCAGGGGCGGCTGCAGCTCGGTCCCGGCCCGGTAGACCGCCCAGAGGTCGGCCACGCCGCGGCGATCCAGGCGGTAGGGGAAGCGCTCGGCCGCCCAGCGGGCATTGAGTGCCACGGCGGGGCCGACGAGGTCGGCCGCCGGCAGGGGCGGCGCGGACGGCAGGGCAGGGTGCATGCTTCGATCCCTCGATGCTCGATCGTTGTCCGGCCGAGCCGGCGGGCCGGAGCCCGCCGTCGCCGGTTGAGCTGTTCGTAGACGAGGGAAGGTCAGAATTCAACCATTAGGCGAATGTACGCTCGTCCGTTGCCGGGTCAGCCCTGGCCTGCTGCGGCCAGCCGCTCGAACAGCGGCAGCAGCGGCTCGGCCGCCCGGGCTCCGTACTGGGCGATGATCGCGGCGGCCGCTGCCGACCCCAGATGCCCGCAGGTGGCGAGGTCGCAGCCGGCGGTCAGGCCGCGCAGGAAGCCCGCGGCGTAGAGGTCGCCGGCCCCGGTGGTGTCCAGCAGACGGGCCGGCGGCACCGCGTCGATCACGTGCACCTCCTGACCCCTGACCACGACCGAGCCCTTCGGGCCGCGGGTCAGGGCGGCGAAGCCCACGTCCTGGCGGACCGCCTGCAGGGCCTGGTCGAACTCGTCGACCTCGTACAGGCTCTTGATCTCGGCCTCGTTGGCAAAGAGGATGTCGACCTCGTGCTTGACCAGGTTGCGGAACTCGGCGCGCCAGCGATCGACGCAGAACGGGTCCGAGAGGGTCAGCGCCAGGAGCCGGTCGTTGGCGTGGCAGATCTCGGCGGCCTTGCGGCAGGCCGCCTTGGCGGCCGGCTTGTCGTAGAGATAGCCCTCGAAATAGGTGACCGCGGCGCGGGCCACGAGCGCCTCGTCGACCTCGGCCGGGCCGAGATCGACGCAGGCGCCCAGATAGGTCTGCATCGTGCGCTGCGCGTCGGGCGTGACGAAGATCAGGCAGCGGGCGGTGGCCGGGCCGTCGCTCGCGGGCACCGCATCGAAGGTGACACCGGCGGCCCGGATGTCGTGGGCGAAGATGCGGCCGAGCTGGTCGTCCTTCACCCGGCCGATATAGGCGGCGCTGCCGCCCATCGCGGCGATCGCGGCCACGGTGTTGCCGACGCTGCCGCCGGAGACCTCCCGGCCCGGCCCCATCTCCGCGTAGAGTGCCTCGGAGCGTGCCTCGTCGACCAGGGTCATGGCCCCCTTCTCGAGGCCGAGCGCCAGGATCTGGCTGTCCGGAGCCTGGCTCACGACATCGACGATCGCATTGCCGATCCCGAGCACATCGATCTCCGACCGCTTGACGTGGGAACGCTGCATCCGTCGTCTGGCTCCTGGCTGTAGTGGTTCGACGGGCCTTAGCAGGTCGCGCGCCGGGCCGCAGCAAGCATCGCGCGCGGTGCGGCGCCACAGCCGGGCGTGAATGCGGCCTCGCGGCATCGGCAGGCGCCGCTTTGGGTTTGACGGGCTGCGCCGCTTGGCGCTACCTCTTGCACCAATCGGTCGTGTTGCTGGAGGCCACCAGCCGTCCGTCGGAAAGGTCGAGTGTCGCCGGTCGATCGTCGCTCTCCGGCCCATCGCGTTTCCGCCTCGATCCCTCCGCAGCCCGACCCACGGTCATCGGCCGACGTCGTCCGGCGCCACCCACGAAGAGCAGGAACGAGCGAATGTTTCGCAGGAAAGACAACGAGCCGGCAACGACCGGCGAGACCAGGACCGAGCTGCCGACGCGTCCCGCTGCCGAGGCCAAGCCGATGCCGCAGCCCGAGCTGCCGCGGCGCACCGCCGACCTGCCGACCGCCCCGGCGACCACCACCGCCCCCGCCGCTCGCCCGGCGGCGACGACCGATGCCGGCGGCAAGCGGCTGATCGTGGGCCGCGGCATCAGCCTGTCCGGCGAGATCACCGCCTGCGACCGCCTCGTGGTCGAGGGCAGCGTGCAGGTGACCCTCAACGAGACCCGGGCGATCGAGATCGCCGAGAGCGGCCGCTTCACCAACGGCAAGGCCGAGGTCGAGGATGCGGAGATCAGCGGCATCTACGAGGGCGAGCTCACGGTTCGCAATCGCCTGCTGATCCGCGCCACCGGCCGGGTGCAGGGCACCGTGCGCTACGGCGAGCTCGAGATCGAGCGGGGCGGCAAGCTCTCCGGCACCGTCTCGATGATCGACGACCGGTAGCGCCGATGGCGGGGTGGCCTCGGGCGATCCATCGGCTGGGCCGGCTCGGAGTGCTGTTGCCCATGGGCCTCGCCGCCTGCAGCCAGACCAGCGACACCTCGCTGCTCGACGCCTATCTCGAGCCGCAGCGCCCGCACTGGGGCGGCATGCCGGCCCCGTCGCCGGTGCCGGAGATCGCCCGCAACACGCAGCTCGTCGGCATGGGCGGCAGCGACCTGCGCGGCGTGTTCGGCGATCCCACCCTGGTCCGCAAGGAAGGCGGGGTGCAGTACTGGCGCTACAGCTTCACCGGCTGCACCCTCGACCTCTTCGTGAACGCCGACGCCGAAGGCCGGACCGAGGTGGTCTATTTCGAGCTGCGCCCGAACGGCGCCTACGGCAACGGCGTGGCCAAGGCCGAATGCGATCGCCTGGGGTCGCATCTCGAGGGTTTCGAGCGCGCCGCCACCCCCCGGCGCGAGCTGCCGGCCCTGGAGAGCTTCTGACGGAACGTGCTCAGAGGCGCCCCTGGTAGGCGTCGGCGGCGATCGGGCAGGCGATCAGCGTGAAGCGGTCGGCGGCGAGCGCCGCCTCGAGCGCTGCGGCCAAGGCCGCGCGGTCGCCGGCCACCACGCCGTGGCCGCCCAGGCTCCGGGCCAGCCTCACCGCATCGAAGCCGCCGACGCCGACGCCGCACCGGGCGAGCTGCCGTTCCTGCTGCTTGAGGTCGATGAGCGCCAGCGACCGGTCGACGAAGCAGATGACGACGATCGGCAGGCCGAGCTCGGCGGCGGTGGCGAGCTCGCCCAGCACCATCAAGAGCCCGCCGTCGCCGGTAAAAGCGACCACCGGCCGGTCTGGCTCGGCCAGCTTCGCCCCGATGGCGAAGGGCAGGCCGCAGCCCATGGTGCAGAGCCCGTTCGACTGCAGGAGCTGCCGCGGCTCGCCGGCGTGCCAGACCTGGCTCAGGAGGATGCGGTGCGCGCCGACGTCGGCCGCGGCCACGGTCTCGCGCGGCAGCACCGCGCGGGCGACATCCACCACCGCCCCCGGGCCCCACGCCTCGTCCGGCAGGAAGGCGCCGCGTATACGGTCGCGCGCCCGGGCGACCTCGGCGGCCGTCCAGGTCGAGGTCGCCGCCGCCCCGGCGCCGAGGGCATCGAGGCCCGCCCCGATCGAGCAGACGAAGCTGAGCGTCGCCTGGTGCAGATAGTGGTCGTTGGCGACGGTCTCGAGCGCCACGACCCGCTTGGTCGCCGGGTCCCACGGATGCTGCCAGCTGCGGCGCATCTCGACGGCGTCGTAGCCGGCGAGCACGATCAGATCGGCCGCCGCGACGATCGGCATCAAAAGGGCATCGGCGGCGGGCGAGAGGGCCGCCGCGGCCAGCGCCATCGGGTGATCCTCGGGCAGCAGCCCCTTGGCCTTGTAGGTCTGGACGACCGGCACCGCGTGCTGCTCGACGAACCGCCGCAGGGCCGGGCCGGCGTCGTCCTGGACCGCGTCGAAGCCGGCGACGAGCAGCGGCTGCCGCGCCTCGGCGAGCCAGCGCCGCGCCTGCTCGAGGGCCGGGCCGGGCGCCGGGGCGGTGGGCTGCGCCGC
Organism: uncultured Geminicoccaceae bacterium; assembly: GCA_964460465.1. GTDB lineage: Bacteria > Pseudomonadota > Alphaproteobacteria > Geminicoccales > Geminicoccaceae > SLRI01. Next base: position 96,907 of record CAYWSB010000003.1, read on the forward strand.
GGCGCGACGAATGCCGGCCGGCGGCCGGGCGGTGGCGGCGGCGACCTCGATCGGGACGTCGATCAGCACCGGCCCCGGCCGCGGGTCGGACGCCAGGGCCAGCGCCTTCTCGGCGATCAGGTCGGCCGCGGTCGCGGTGAGGGTGAAGGCGCCCTTGATCGCCGGCTCGAGGAGCCGAGCGTGGTCGATGAGCTGGTGGTTGTAGGTGAGCGCGTCGTCGGCGTCGACGGCACCCGCCAGCACGACGAGCGGCACCCGGTCGAGCCGGGCGTTGGCGACGACGTTGACGGCGTTGCTGACGCCCGGGCCGACCGTGGCGACCAGCACCGGCGGCGTCCCGGTTCGCTGCCAGACCGCCTCGGCCATGAAGCCCGCCGCCGTCTCGTGCTTGGTCGTGACGTAGCGGATGCCGGCCGCCGCCAGCGCATCCATCAGGGTCAGGACCTCGCCGCCCGGGATACCGAAGGCGAAGCGGCAGCCGGCCTCGGCGAGGCGGCGGGCGAGCTGGTCGGCGGCACGGGTTCCGGGCATGGCGGGCGGGCTCTGGCGCGATGGCGGGGCAGGGCGTGCAGCGCTCGCACGCGCTGCCGCCAGCGTCAAGCCGTTCCGCCCAGCCGGTGGGCGAGGCAGAAGTCGAGGATCGCCCGGCTTGCGTCCGGCCCCCGGGGATCGGTGTGGCTGCCGGCGGGATCGCCGCCGGACCAGGCGTGGCCGAGGCCCTGGACGCGCCAGTCCTCGACCAGCGCGACCCCGTCCGCCGTCCGGTGGCGGGTCCGGCGATAGGTGTGGCCGCCGGGCACCTGGCCGTCCTCGACGCTCGCCGTCAGCGGTGGGGCCACGGCGAGGGCCTGCGCCAGCACCGAGTCGGCATTGCCCGGATGCACGGTCCGGTCGTGCTCGCCGTGCACGACGATGGTCGGCACGAAGCGTCCCGGTGCCCGCCCGGCAGCCGCCCCGCGCATCGCCGCCAGCGCCGACGGCACGTCGTGCGCCGACCGGTGCGCCAGACCCGAATGCACGCCCAGCGCGGCGTAGAGGTCGGGATAGGCGGCGGCCATCACGGCGGCCTTCGCACCGCCGGCCGAGAGCCCGGCGACATAGACCTGGGCCGGATCGGCGGCGTGGCGGTGGACGACCTCGCGGGTGATGCCGGCGATCAGCGACGGCTCGCCCTGCTCGCGCTCCTGGTCGGTCGGCTGGAACCAGTTCCAGCAGCGCTGCGGGTTGGCGCTCTGCACCTGCCCCGGATAGACGACGAGCAGGCCCGCCGCCTCGGCCAGGCGGTTCATGCCGGTGCCGCGCGCGAAATCGTCCGGCGACTGGGTGCAGCCGTGCAGCATCACCAGGAGCGGCATCCCGCGGGACGGCCGAGCTGCCGGCACGTAGAGCTTGTAGGGCCGGCGCCCGAACGGGTTGGCGTAGGCGCCGTCCAGCCATCGGCCGGGCAGGTCCCGGTCGGTCCCGCGCCGACGACCGGCCGGGGCGGGGCGCCGCGCGTGGCGTCGGGCGGCGGTTGCGCGGGGCGCTTCGTGCCGCGCGGCGGCCGCCGGCTCGGGGGGCGGGGCGGGCTCGGGCGAGAGATCGAGGGTCGGTCCAGACCAGTCGTCCGCTGTCGGCGCAACTGTCGCCGTCGACGATGCTGCCGGCCCGCGCGCGAGCAGGCGCTGGATCAGCGCCGTGGCCTCGGCGAGGCGGCCGGCCCGGGTCAGACGCGTGGCGTCGGCCATGCCGTCCTGATCGATGCGTGTCACGATGGGGCTCTTTCGGTTGCGGTTGCTCAGCGGAGGCGGTCGCGCAGGGCTTCCTTCACCGCCGGGCTGGCCACGAGGGCGCCCAGGACGGTGATCGAGGCGATGGCGGCGCGGGCCAGCTCGGGGGTGACGTCGTCGGCGATGGTCGCGAGGCCGAGGACCCGGATCTCCAGCATCTCGCCGGCATCCCGGGCGGCCTCGAGCGTCGCCCGGTCGAAGTGGCGCAGGCCGAGGTCCAGCCCCTGCCGCCGGGTCGAGCGCTGCAGCACCTCGGCATGGCGGTCGAGCTGGTTGCGGATCGCTGTCCTGATGAAGTCGCTGCGATTGGCATAGAAGCCCTCCTGGACCAGGAGGTCGACGTGGCCGAGGTCGACATAGCCCAAATTGAGCGTGAGCTTCTCGCTTTCGCCCCCCTTGCCGCGCCGCGTCGAGCCGCCTTCGACCATCTGCAGAACATCCCTGTGCCATCCACATGGATGGTCATACGGGACCGCGCCCGGTCGCGCAAGGCGCCGGCGTGCCGCGGGTCGGACCCGCCGACTTGCGGCGCCGGCGCGTTTCGACGATCCTCCGCGACGAGCCCGCAGCCCACAGAAAGTGCCACAATGACCCGCCCGCCGCTGTTCCTCGACTGCCCGCCCTTTCTCGACGAGCTGCGGCGGAGCCTGTTCGCCGACCGGGTGCCCGATCTCGAGGTGCATGTCGGCGATCCGGACCCGGCGAACCGGGCCCGCCTCCTCGCGGGCCGGGCCATCGTCATGAACGACCACACGCAGTTCAGCGCCGACCTCATGGCCGGCTGCCCCGAGCTGAAGGCCATCGTCTTTCTTGGCACGGGCTCGGCCAGCTACATCGATCTCGACGCCGCGGCCGAGCTCGGCATCCGGGTCAGGAACTACAAGGGCTACGGCGACCGCAGCGTCGCCGAGCACGCGATTGCGCTGACCTTCGCCGGCGCCCGCAAGATCGCCGCGATGGACGCGGCCGTGCGCCGGGGCCGCTTCGAGCCGCAGGACGGCTTCGAGCTCTTGGGCAAGTCCATGGGCGTGATCGGCACCGGCGGCATCGGCTCGGAGGTCGTGCGTCTCGCCGCCGCGCTGGGCATGAAGGTCCTGGCCTGGAACAGGAGCGGCGTCGATCCGGCCCTGCCGGCCGAGGCGGTCGAGCTCGACGACCTTCTGGCGCGCGCCGACGTCGTCTCCCTGCATCTGACGCTGGGCGAGGCCACCCGCGGCTTCCTCGGCAAGCGGCACCTCGCCCGGATGAGGCCCGGGGCGATGTTCGTCAACACGGCGCGAGGGGCGATCGTCGACGAGCCGGCGCTGGTCGACGCCCTGCGCTCGGGCCATCTCGGCCACGCCGCCCTCGACGTCTTCGCCGAGGAGCCGCTGCCGGCCGACCACCCCTTCACGACGATGCCGAACGTCACGCTCACCGCGCACGCCGGCTTCATGACGAGGGAGGCGTCGATCAACCTGCTGCGGATGGCGCTCGACCTCGTCGACGAGGAGCGGGCGCGGCTGGGCTGACCGGCGGAGGTCTGCCGGTCAGGCCTGCCAGCCGTGGTTGCCGTCGGTGGCCGCACGGGGCAGGAGCGAGCGGACCAGCATCTCGTACTTGACCCGGACGGTGCTGGCGTTGCGGAAGAAGGCGATCAGCTCGCGCCAGGGGCCGTCGATGCGCTTGAGGCCGGTGAGGCTCGCCACCACCGTGCCGATGTCGCTGCGGCCGTCGAGCACCAGGAGGCCGCCCACCAGCAGGATGCCGAAGATGCCGACGGCGCTGATCGCCTGGAGGGCGAGCTTGGAGGAGAGCTTGAGGACGAAGATCCGCTTGCGAGTCTCGTAGACGCTCTTGAAGTCGTCGTTGACCGCCTGGTCGATCGCCAGGAGGTCGGCCTCCGAGATGCGGTCGGAGGCGCGCCTGAGGGCGAGGACGCGCTCGCGCACCCGCTCGTTGATCCGCGCCTGCAGCGCCTTGACGATGACCGCCTGCGGCACGACCACGGCCAGCACCAGGAGGCCCAGCCAGGGCTGCTGCACGACGATGAAGGTGATGACGCTGGCGAGTGTGCCGAGCTGCACCAGCGGCGTGGCGATGGCGCTGCCGGCGAAGGCGCCGACCATCTCGGCCTCGGCCGAGAGCTTGGTCACCAGCGTGCCGCGGGTCGGCAGGTCCGCGGCACCGGCGACCGTGTCGTGCACGAGATTGGCGTAGAGGCGCTTGCGGATCAGGAGGACGACCCGCTCGCCGACGGCGGAGATGCCCAGCCTGAGCAGGAACTTGAGCCCGGCGCTGACCAGGACCACGGCGAGGAAGCCGAGGCACAGCCAGACGATCATCGCCGGGTCGGCAGCCTCGACCAGGCCGTTGATCACCAGCTGCTGGAACTTCAAGGGTGCGGCCGCGAGCGCCGCCACCAGCCCGGCGAGCGCGATCAGCAGGAGCTGCCGGCGGCCGGTGATGCGCCAGATGGCACGGTAGAGCTCGCGCACGCGTGATCCCTCCGGGATTGGCCTCGATGACTGGCGGATCGCCGCGGCCGGCGCAAGGTCAGGCGCGGCTGAGCTGCAGGATGGCGACGCCGAGAACGACGAGACCCGCGGCGAGGATCCGCCGCCGCCCGAAGGGCTCGCCCAGGAGCAGCGTGCCGATGGCGGCGGCCAGGATCACGCTGGTCTCGCGCAGCGCCGAGACATAGGCGAGCGGGGCGATGCTCATCGCCCAGATGACGAGGCCGTAGGCCACGACCGACATCATCCCGCCGCCGATCGCCGGCTTCCAGGCCCGGGCCAAGGTCGTCCTAAGGCCCCCCGTGCCCCGGTGCAGAAGGACGAGGACCGCGAACGGCCAGCCGTCCAGGAGGAAGAGCCAGGCGATGTAGCCGAGCACGTCGCCCGAGGCCCGCCCGCCCATGCCGTCGCACACGGTGTAGGCGGCGATCGCCGTGCCGGTGCCGAGTGCGAGCAGGAACGGCCGGCGGCTCGTCGGCCCGCGCCCGGCCACGACCCAGATGCCGACACAGACGAGCCCGATCGCCAGCGTGCCGGCGAGGCTGAGGACCTCGCCCGCCACCAGCAGGCCACCCAGCGCCACCAGGGGCGGGGCGACGCCGCGGGCGACCGGGTAGACGTGGCTGAGATCGCCCACCCGGTAGCCCGCGGCGAGAAAGAGATAGTAGACGAGATGGGTGGCGACCGAGCCCAGGAGCCACGGCCACGCCTCGGCCGCCGGCACGGCGACGAAGGGCAGGAGCGGCAAGACGACGACGCTGTGGGTCAGGTTGACGATGGCGAGTCGGAGATAGGGGTCGCCGCCGGACTTGACGAGCGCGTTCCAGCTCGCATGCAGGACCGCCGCCAGCAGCACCACGGCAAGGACGAGAGGGCTCAAGCGGCGAGGTCCGAACGAAGGCTTGTTGACGACAGCTGCGTGAAAGCCTCATGCGCCGCGGCGCCAGCAGGCGTCAAGACGGTTGGCCGAAACGCGAATCGCCCGGCCGAGGCCGGGCGTCCCTGGTTCGCGGCTGCCGCCGGTTCAGGCGGCCTGCCGGGCCGGTCGGCGGCGTTGCCGCTGCTGCGGCCGGCCGCCTTGCGGCTGGTCACCGTGGGGGCGGGCACCCTGGGCTCGGGCACCCTGCGGACGGCCGGGCCGCCGGCCGGGCTGGCGGTCCTCCCGCGCCGACGCCGACTCGGGGCTGCCGGGGCGCCGCCGATCGATGATCGGCAGGGTCTGGCGGGTCAGCCGCTCGATGTCGCGCAGGGCCCGGCGCTCGTCGGCGCTGCAGAAGGCAATCGCGATGCCCTCGGCCCCGGCGCGGGCGGTCCGACCGATCCGGTGGACATAGGCCTCGGGCACGTCCGGCAGCTCGAAATTGACGACGTGGCTGACCGCGTCGACGTCGATGCCGCGCGCCGCGATGTCGGTCGCGACCAGGACGCGGGTGCGCCCGGCCTTGAAGGCGGCGAGCGCCCGCTCGCGCTGCGGCTGCGACTTGTTGCCGTGGATCGCGGCGGCCGAGATGCCGGCGGTCTCGAGATGCCGGGTCACCTTGTCCGCCCCGTGCTTGGTGCGGGTGAAGACCAGGGTGCGGTCGAAGCCGGGCCGGCCCAGGAGCTCGACCAGGAGGCCGCGCTTGTCGGCGGCGTCGACCAGGTAGACCGACTGGTCGACCCGCTCGGCCGTGGTGGCGACGGGGGCGACGCTGACCTCGACCGGGTCGGTGAGCATGTCGCGGGCCAGGGCACCGATGTCCTTCGGCATGGTGGCCGAGAAGAAGAGCGTCTGGCGGCTCCGCGGCAGCTTGGCGAGGATGCGCCGGATGGGCACGAGAAAGCCGAGGTCGAGCATGTGGTCGGCCTCGTCGAGGACGACGATCTCGGTCCGGTCGAGCCGGAGCGTGCCGCCCTCGAGGTGGTCGATGAGGCGGCCCGGGGTGGCGACAAGCACGTCGACACCGCGCGCCAATGCTCTCACCTGCGGGTTGTGCTTGACGCCGCCGACGACGACCGCGACCGACGGGCGGAGATGCCGGCCATAGGCCTCGAACGAGGCCGCGATCTGCGCCGCGAGCTCGCGGGTGGGTGCCAGGACCAGGACCCGGGCCGACTTCGGCTGGAGCGGCTTCTTCTCGGTCACGAAGAGCCGGTGCAGGATCGGCAGCGCGAAGGCCGCGGTCTTGCCGGTGCCGGTCTGGGCGATGCCGAGCAGGTCGCGGCCGGCCATGACGGGGGCGATGGCCTTGGTCTGGATGGGGGTGGGGGTGGTGTAGCCCTCGGTCGCGAGGGCGCGGAGCAGGGATTCGGCGAGGCCGAAATCGGCGAACGTGGTCAAGAGAGGTCCTTCAGGGACGGCCGTCCGCAACGCCTCGCGGGCGAGAATGCAACGGCTGGGATTGCAACGCGGCGCCCCGCGTATCTGGGCGGCCGAAGGGAATTATCAGGGGGCTCAACAGATAAGGTGCCGGCTCCTCACCGATGGCGAGGTGCACCCTTCACGCGGCTGGAGCCACAGGACCGGAATTCGGTGACGCCTTATGCGCAGACCGGTCGTTGAAAAGCAAGGGTTTTGCAACCGATGGGCGCATGGCTGCCATGCTATCCTTTCGCGGGACAGGCAGCTAAGAAAGGATATGGCTGGAAGCTTTTTTCAGCCTGGGGCTAAAGAAAGGATCCTTTCGTAGCGATGCCGATCCGATCCGACCCGCGCCGTCTCGGCCATTGGGAGACGATCTCGACGGTAGCCGAGCCTGTGCGGGCCTACATTCCGCCAGCACTGCCGCCCGCTCCGCCGTTGCGCATGGAAGGGCTATATCGTGCCCTCGAGGCGGCGAGCCAAGCGCTAGGGCGACTGGACGGTGTGTCCTCGGTCCTGCCGGACACCTCGCTCTTCCTATACATGTACGTGCGGAAGGAAGCGCTGCTTTCGTCCCAGATCGAGGGGACACAGTCGTCGCTGTCCGACCTTCTGCTCTTCGAGCTCGAGGAGCTGCCGGGAGCGCCCCTGGACGACGTGGTCGAGGTCTCCAACTACGTCGCCGCCATGCGGCATGGGGAGCAGCGGCTCCGCCAGGATATGCCGATCTCGAGCCGGCTCATCCGCGAGATCCACGGCATTCTGCTCGCCAAGGGCAGGGGGGTGGAGAAGCAGCCGGGTGAGTTTCGCTCGTCACAGAACTGGATCGGTGGCACGCGACCGGGCAACGCACTCTTCGTGCCGCCGCCGCCCGGGCGGGTCGTCGAGCTGATGTCGGATCTCGAGAAGTTCGTCCATGCTAAGCAACCGCCCTTGCCGGTCCTAATCAGGGCCGGGCTCGTGCATGTGCAGTTCGAGACGATCCATCCCTTCCTCGACGGCAATGGCCGGCTGGGGCGGCTTTTGATCACGCTTCTACTCATCGCCGAGGGTGTGCTGAAGGAGCCAACTCTATACTTGAGCCTCTATTTCAAGACCCATCGGGCAGCTTATTACGAGCTTCTCCAAAGGGTCCGCGAACGGGGCGACTGGGAAGCTTGGCTTGAGTTCTTCCTGACAGGGGTCGCAGAGACGTCGAAACAGGCAGCCGAGACGGCCGCCGAGCTGCTCCGGCTGTTCGCGGCGGACAGCCGGAGGATCGAGCAATTGGGCCGGCCGGCTGCGTCGGCGCTCAGGGTGCATGGAGCCCTTCAAACGCGGCCCTTCATCACTGTTGCCGACGTGTCGCGGCGCCTCGGCCTCTCGCAACCGACGATACGCAAGTCGATCGCGCACCTGGAGCAGCTAAGGATCGTCGACGAGGTGACCGGCCAGCGCCGCGATAGAGTCTTCGCCTATCGGGATTACATGACGATACTCAACCGTGGCACGGAGCCTCTCGAGCGGTCACAGTAGCGGGGTCGGTCGCGGGCGCCCGAGGTAGCTGCTCACCGCCTGCCCCGACCAAGGAAATACGGGGGCGTGGGGGCGGTCATCCGACACACTCTATCTTTTTGCACCCCCAATCCCGCACCTGTAATCATTTCGATCCCGCACCGGTTTCCCCTCAATCCCGAACCAGCGTCACCCCGTGCGTGCCGAGGTCGAGGCTGATGTCCTGGCCCACGGCGTGGAGGTGGTTGACGTCGCGGTCGGTGACGAAGAGCTCGCCGAGTGGTGTGTCGATGTCGTACTCGACGTGGCTGCCGAGATAGGAGGCGCGCTTGATCCGGCCGCCGATGGCGGCTGCGGCGGGGTCGGCCGAGAGCACGATGCCTTCGGGGCGGATGGCGAGATGGGCCGGGCCGGGGGCGAGGCCGCGATGCGGCAGGTGGCGCCTGGCGTTGCCGATGATCACCTCGGCCAGCTCGCCGTCGGTGGCGGCGATGGTGACGTCGACGACGTTGGCGTCGCCGATGAAGTCCGCCACGAACCGGTCGGCCGGCGCCTCGTAGAGCTCGCGCGGCTGGCCCACCTGGGCGATGACGGCGTTGTTCATCACGACGATCCGGTCGGAGATGGCCAGCGCCTCCTCCTGGTCGTGGGTGACGTAGACGGCGGTGAGGCCGAGGCGCTGCTGCAGCTCGCGGATCTCTTCCCTGACCCGGCGGCGGAGCTTGGCGTCGAGGTTGGAGAGGGGCTCGTCGAAGAGCAGCACCTCGGGCTCGAGGACGACGGCCCTGGCCACGGCGACGCGCTGCTGCTGGCCGCCGGAGAGCTCCGACGGCAGCCGCGCGCCGAGATGCGAGAGGCCGACCAGGGCCAGGGCCTGCTCGGCGCGCTCCTTGACCTCGCTCTTCGGCCGGCCCGAGACCTTGAGGCCGTAGCCGACGTTCTCCAGCACGGTCATGTGCGGGAAGAGGGCGTAGGACTGGAAGACCATGGCGACGTCGCGGTCGGTGGCCGGGAGGTTGGTGACGTCGCGCTCGCCGATATGCACGCGGCCGGACGTCGGCAGCTCGAGGCCGGCGATCATCCGAAGGGTCGTGGTCTTGCCGCAGCCCGACGGGCCGAGCAGGGTGACGAGGTGGCCCTTTTGGATCGCGAAGCTCACCTCCTTGACCGCCACGGTCTCGCCGAAGGCCTTGGTGACGTTGTCGAAGCGGACGGTGATGGCGGTCATCGACCCGCCCCCGCGAAGCCCGAGGGTGCGGCCGCACCCCGCCGGCCGAGGCGGCGCTCGCCGATCAGAAGCTGGAACAGGCCGATGACGATGAGCATGACCACGATGAGCACCGAGCTGTAGGCGATGGCGAGGCCGAAATTGCCGGCTTCCACGCGGTTGAGGATGTAGGTGGTGGCGAGCTCGTAGCGGGCGGAGACGAGGAAGATCACGGCCGAGATGGCGGTCATGGCGGAGACGAAGCTGTAGACCAGGGCCGCCAGCATCGCCGGCTTCATCAAGGGCATGAGGATGAGGCGCACGGTCTGGAAGGTCGTGGCCCGATGCGTCAGGGAGGCCTCGTCCAGGCTCTTGTCGAGCTGCGCCAGGGTGGCGATGCCGGCCCGCACGCCGACCGGCATGTTCCTGAAGACGAAGGCGAGGATCAGGATGATGCCGGTGCCGGTGATCTCGAGCGGCGGGACGTTGAAGGCGATGATGTAGGCGACGCCGATCACCGTGCCGGGGATGGCGAAGCTGAGCATCGTGCCGAACTCGAAGGCCGCCTTGCCGCCGAACTGCTGCCGGGTCAGCAGCCAGGCGGTCAGCAAGCCGATCATGGCGGTGGGGATCGCCGAGATGAACGCGATCCAGAGCGTGGTCGTGAAGCTGTTCCAGGCGGTGCCGGACCAGACGAGGCCGAAGGCGCCCTGGGTCACGCCGAACGCCGCCTCGTAGTGCCTGAGCGTGAAGCTGTGGTCGCGGCCCCAGACCTCGACGAAGCCGCCGAACAGGATCATCGAGTACATGACGGCCGTGAAGACGGCCCACGGCACGGTGATGGCGTAGGCGGTCCACTTGAGCGGCGTCGGCAGGGGCGTGGGCATGCCGGCATCGCCCTTGCCGGAGACGCTGGTGTACTGCTTCTTGCCCAGCCACTGCTGCTGCGCCCAGAAGGCCAGCAGCGTGAAGGCGAGGAGCACGATGGCGAGCATGGCGGCCCGGCCGGGGTCGTGCTGGGCACCCACGATGGCGAAGAAGATCTCGGTCGAGAGCACCTGGAAATTGCCGCCCAGCACCAGCGGGTTGCCGAAATCGGCCATGCTCTCGATGAAGCCGAGGAGGAAGGCGTTGGCGAGGCCCGGGCGCATCAGCGGCAGCGAGACGGTGGTGAAGGTCTGCCAGCGCGAGGCGCGGAGCGTCTGCGAGGCCTCCTCCAGCGACGGGCTGACCCCCTCCACCACCCCGATCATGACGAGAAAGGCGATCGGCGTGAAGGACAGCACCTGGGCGAGCCAGACGCCCCAGAAGCCGTAGATCCAACGCCCGCCGTCGATGCCGAAGAGGGTGGCGAAGAACTGGGTGACGGTGCCCGAGCGGCCGAAGAGCAGGATGATCGCGAGGCTGACGACGAAGGGGGGCGTGATGATGGGCAGGATGGTCAGCGCCCGGAGCGCCTTCTTCGCCGGGAAGGCCGTGCGGGTGACGACCAGCGCGAAGGCGAGGCCGAGCAGCGTCGTGCCGGCACCGGTGGCGATGGCCAGCGTCAGCGTGTTCCAGGCGACCCCGCAGCGCGGCCCGCCGGCGAGGCAGCCGAGGCCCCAGATACGGGTGTCGACGAAGCGCTCGACGAAGAGCAGTGGCGCAAAGCTGCCGTCGGCGGCCTGCAGCGCGCCGGTCAGGATGCGGGCCACCGGGAAGAAGATGAAGGCCGCGACCAGAGCCACGATCAGCGTGATCGAGCCGACGACGAAGCGGTCGCCGTTGACGGCGCCGCGCGCCGCGACGCCCTGCGCGAAGAGCATGAGGAAGGCGAGCAGCGTGAGGGCGGCACCGCTGCCGACGCCGAACTGGCGGACCTCGAGCGGCCCGAGCCAGGCCTCGAGGAACGCGAAGCCCCAGCCGCGATGGATGATCACGAAGCCCTGGCCGATGAGCCAGAGCGTGCCGAAGACGCCGCAGGCGATCAGCAGATTGGCTGCGGCCGGCGTATCCTGGCGGCGGCCGAGCAGCAGCAGCGGGGCAAGGAGCGGCAGGACGAGCGGCAGGAGCCAGATCCTGCCGTGGAGCAGCGCCTGCTGCAGGCCGGGGGCGGTGGCTTGCCGGTCCCAGGCGAGGATCCAGCCGGTATCGAAGAGGCCGCGCGACTGCGCGTACCAGGGGATAAGCACGAAGCCCACCCAGCCGATGGCGAGCCACAGGCCGAGTGGGCCGGCTTTCGTCAAGGACACGGAGCGGCTTTACCGCCGGTGTCAGTTCGGCAGGCTGCCGACCTCGTTGTCCCAGCGCTCGAGCAGCCTGGCGCGGACGTCGGACGAGCCGAAGGTCTTGAAGTCGTAGTCGATCAGCGTGATCGTCTCGAAATTCGGGCTTTCCGGCGGCGCCTCGGCGTTGCGGTTCGACGGCACCTGGTAGGCGGCGACCTCACGCGCCTTGCTCTGGATGTCGGCCCTGAGCACGAAGTCGTAGAAGGCCCTCGCACTCTCGGGGTTCCTCGCCCCCTTGATGATGCTCATCGAGCCGATCTCGTAGCCGGTGCCCTCGCAGGGGGAGACCACCTCGATCGGGAAGCCCGCCACCTTCTGCGTGACCGCGTCGTGCTGGAAGACGATGCCGATCATCGTCTCGCCGCGGGCGGCGGCGGTGATCGGGGCCGAGCCGGAGCGCGTGTACTGGTTGATGTTGGCGTGCAGCGCCTTGAGGTAGTCGAAGCCCTCGTCCTCGCCCATCATCTGCACGAAGGTGGCGAGGGCGGTGTAGGCGGTGCCCGAGCTGTTCGGGTTGGCCATCTGGATCTCACCCTTGAACTCGGGCTTGATCAGGTCGGCCCAGCAGGCCGGCGGCTCGAGGCCCTTCTCGGCCAAAAGCTCGGTGTTGTAGCCGAAGCCCAGGGCGCCGGCGTAGATGCCGACGGTCTTGCCGCCCGCGGCCTCGTACTGGCTGATCGCCCAGTCGTGCAGCTCCGGCAGCATCGGCGAGTCGTACGCCTCGGTCAGGTCCTCCTCGGCCGCCACCAGATGCGGGTCGCCGGTGCCGCCCCACCAGACGTCGCCACGCGGGTTGTCGGCCTCGGCCTTGATCTGGGCATAGGTCTCGCCCGAGCTCTTGCGGGTCATGGCGACGCGGATGCCGGTCTCGCGCTCGAACTCGGTGACGACCTGCTGGCACCACTCCTCCTGCGGGCTGCAGTAGAGCACGAGCTCCTGCGCCTGGGCCTGGGAGCCGGTCCAGCCGGCGGCCGACAGCCCCACGACGACGGCGGCGCCGGCGAGCAACGCCCGGCGGCTCTGACGGTGCGACATGACTTGCCTCTCTCTTGGTTCGAACCTCGTTGGTCGCTCCGCCTAGAGAACGACGATGACGGTTCGATGACAAGCCTAATCGTGGTGAGCGCTGCCGCCGGGGCGTCGTTGCTAGAGCAGCTCGGCCAGGTCGTCGATCACGAGATCGGCGCCGGCGGCGCGGAGCGCCGCCCGGCTGTTGCCGCGCAGCACGCCCACCACGCAGCCGAAGCCGCCGCGCCGCGCAGCCATGACGCCGGCCTCGGTCGCCTCGATGACGCAACTCCAGCCCGGCTCGACACCGAGCCACGCGGCGGCGAAGAGAAGGCCGTCCGGCGCCGGTTGTGCTTCGAGCCGCTCGCGCTCCAGCACGCGGCCGTCGACCACGACGTCGAAGCGGCAGGCGAGCCCGGCGCGGTCGATCACCAGCTCGCCGTTGCGCGAGGCCGTCACCAGGGCGGTCGGGCGGGTGAGCTCGCGCAACCGGTCGAGGAACCGCAGGCTGCCGGCGAACACGTTCACCCCGCGCTCCTCGACCAGCCGTCCGAAGAGGGCGCTCTTGCGCCGGCCGAGCCCGTGCACGGTCAGGTCCGCACAGCAATCGTCCGGGTGCCCGTCCGGCAGCTCGAGCTCGCGCGACGCCAGGACGGTCCGCACCGCGTCCGCCGCGCTGCGGCCGCGAACGTGGCGCCCGTAGTCCTCGACCGGGCGGAACGGCCGCACGCCGTTCGCGGGCATTAGGCTGGCGAAGGCATCGTCGAACACGGTCTTCCAGGCCCGCGCGTGCAGGCCGGCGGTGTCGGTCACGACACCATCGAGGTCGATGACGTAGGCGTCGAAGCCTAGGACAGATCCCGACATAGTGGTTCCCAGAAACGCATGACGTCGGCCTTGCGGCAGAGCTCGGAGCCGGCGGTGAGCACGGTGGCGGTGCCGGCGGCGACGCCCAGCGCGAACGCCCGGTCGACCGGCTCGCCGCCGGCCAGGCCGTGGACCATGCCGGCGACGAAGCTGTCGCCGGCACCCACCGCACTTTTCGGCTCGATCTCGGGCGGGGTGAGCCACTTGATCCCCTGGCTGCTGGCGAGCATCGCGCCGTCGTGGCCGAGGGTCACGGCGAGGAGGTTCACCCGGCCACGGCCGATCAGCTCGCGCGCCGCCTCCTCCAGGGTCTGCCGGTCGTCGAGTTGGTGGCCCATCAGGGCGGCGAACTCGCCGCGGCTGGGCTTGGCGAGGAACACGCCCTCCTCGAGGGTCGCGGCCAGCGGCGGGCCCGAGGTGTCGAGCACCAATCGGCCGCCGCGGCGCCGCACGTCGGCCGCCAGCGCGGCGTAGACGTCGTCCGGCACGCCGCGCGGCAGGCTGCCGCTGGCGACGACGAAGTCGACGTCGAGAAGGGCGATGAAGTCGAGCGCCGCCTGCCACTCCCGGGTCGCGACGCGCGGCCCCTCGGGCGTGAAGCGGTATTCTTGCCTGGTCGATGCCTCGTAGACCACGTGGCTGACGCGCGTCGGCTCGTCGATGTGGATCTGGTGCGCCATCACCCCGGCATCGCGCACCAGCTCCTCGAGCACCGCCCCCGACCGGCCGCCGGCGAGGAAGACCGCGAAGCTCTCGCCGCCGAGCTCGTTGACCACGCGCGCGACGTTGATCCCGCCGCCGCCCGGCTCGAACCGCTCGTTGGTGGTCCGCACCTTGTGCAACGGCCGCACCCGGTCGGTCGTGCAGGACGAGTCCACGGCCGGGTTCAAGGTCAGGGTGACGATCCGCTTCGGCATCAACGTCTCGCTTTGCTGTTTTACCCGTCGGCCGGAAGTTTTATCGTCAACTTGGCGGCGCTCCAAGACGGGTATCGCAGCGACTGGCGCAGGATGCGCTGTCAACTTGTGTACGCATGATCCATGTCAATGGATCATTACCACGAAAAAAATGGGAGACTCGCGATGACACTGCTGATCGGAGAGACCGCGCCGAACTTCCGGGCGCAGACGACCGAGGGCGAGATCGACTTCCACGCCTGGATGGGCGACAGCTGGTGCGTGCTGTTCTCGCATCCCAAGGACTTCACCCCGGTCTGCACCACCGAGCTCGGCACGATGGCCCGGCTCAAGCCCGAGTTCGACCGGCGCAACTGCAAGATCATCGGGCTGAGCGTCGACCCGGTGGAGGACCATGTGCGCTGGTCCAGGGACATCGAGGAGACGATGGGGGCGGCACCCAACTACCCGATGATCGGCGACCACGACCTCGCGGTCGCCAAGCTCTACCGCATGCTTCCGGCGGATGCCGGCGACAGCGCCAAGGGCCGCACGCCCGCGGACAACGCCACGGTCCGCAACGTCTACGTCATCGGCCCGGACAAGAAGATCAAGCTGGTCCTCTCCTACCCGATGACCACCGGCCGCAACTTCGCCGAGATCCTGCGGGCCATCGATTCACTGCAGCTCACCGCCCGGCACCAGGTGGCCACGCCGGCCAACTGGGAGCATGGCCAGGACGTGATCATCACCGCCGCGGTCTCCGACGAGGCCGCCAAGGTGAAGTTCCCGGCCGGGTGGCGCGCGCCCAAGCCCTACATGCGGATCGTCGGGCAGCCGAAGGACTGAGCGGTCGCCGCCCCGGGTCTCACCGGCCGTTGGCCTTGCGCCAATCGGCAAACCGGGCGCGGCTGGCGTCGGTGGCCGGGTAGGTGCCGAAGATCGGCTTGCCGGCCTTGATCTCCTCGGTGACGAAGTCCTCGTAGGCGGTCATCTCGAAGGCCTCGTGGGCGAGCTCGGCGGCGAGGTGGGCCGGCAGGCAGACGACGCCGTCGCCGTCGCCGACCATGATGTCGCCCGGGTAGACGGCGACGTCGCCGCAGCCGATGGCGAGCCCGAACTCGGCGGCGTGGTGGAGGATCGGCCCGGTGGGGGCCGAGGGCCGCTGGTGGTAGGCCGGGATGTCGAGCGTCGCGATCGTCGGCGCATCGCGGAAGCCGCCGTCGGTGACCACGCCCGCGACCCCGCGCACCATCAGCCGGGTGACCAGGATGTCGCCGGCCGAGGCGGCGCGGGCGTCCTTGCGGCTGTCCATCACGAGCACGTGGCCGGGCGGGCAGGTCTCGATCGCCTTGCGCTGCGGGTGCTCGAGATCGGCGTAGACGTCGAGGGAATCGATGTCCTCGCGGGCCGGGATGTAGCGCAGCGTGAAGGCCGGCCCGACCATCGGCCGGCCCTTCGGGTTCAAGGGATGCACGTCCTGGAGAAAGGCATTGCGGAGGCCGCGCTTGAACAGGCAGGTGGTCAGCGTCGCGGTCGAGACCGCCTCCAGCTTCCGGCGCACGGCCGCGTCCATCGCACTCATCGCGTTCCCCCCTCTTGCAGTGCAGCGTAAGCCCGCGCAAAGCTCAGGCGCCAGGCACAACGACGAGGAACCGCCGCGATGGCAGAAAGATCGGCCGACCGGGACGAGCTGCCCGACGCCAAGGAGCTGGCCGCGCGTATGGCCGAGATCGGCGAGCGCAGCAACCGCATCGTGCGGCAGTTCCTCGAGCGCGAGGACGCCGAGATCTTCCAGATCCCCGATCCCCGGGTCGTCACCAGCGCCTTCACCCGGTTCGCCGAGCATCTTCTGGCCAACCCCGAGCAGCTGGTCGAGGCGCAGCTCGCCTACTGGAAGGACATGGGCCAGCTCTGGGAGGGCTACATGCGGCGGCTGCTCGGCGAGGAGGTCGAGCCGCTGGTCGAGCCCGCCCCGGACGACCGCCGCTTCAAGGACGACGCCTGGCGCGAGGAGCTGGTGTTCGACTACATCAAGCAGTCCTACCTCGTGACCGCCAACTGGATCCACGGGACGGTGGCCAGCGTCGAGGGCCTCGATCCGACGCTGCGCCAGAAGGTCGCCTTCTTCACCCGGCAATATGTCGACGCGCTGGCTCCGTCGAATTTCGCGCTGACCAACCCGGTCGTGCTGCGCCGCGCCGCCGAGACGCGCGGCGAGAGCCTCTACGAGGGGCTGCGGCATCTGCTCGCCGACCTCGAGCGCGGCCGGGGCGAGCTCAGGATCAGCATGACCAAGGAGGACGCCTTCGTCGTCGGCGAGAACATCGCGGCGAGCGAAGGCCGAGTGATCTTCGAGAACGAGCTGATGCAGCTGATCCAGTATGCGCCGCTGACCGAGACGGTGCAGCGCCGGCCGCTGCTGATCATCCCGCCCTGGATCAACAAGTTCTACATCCTCGACCTCAAGCCCAGGAACAGCTTCATCCGCTTCGCGGTCGCGCAGGGGCTCACCGTCTTCGTCGTCTCCTGGGTCAACCCGAGCAAGGAGCTCGCCCACAAGACCTTCGAGGACTATCTCAAGGAGGGCCCGCTCGCCGCGATCGACGCCATCGAGCGGCAGACCGGCGAGCCTGAGCTCAACGTCATCGGCTACTGCCTCGGCGGCACGCTCACCGCCTGCCTCCTCGCCCACGAGGCCGCCAGGGGCCGCGACCGGATCAAGTCGGCGACCTTCTTCACCACCATGCTGGATTTCAGCGAGCCCGGCGACCTCGCCGTCTTCATCGACGACGAGCAGCTCGACATCCTGGAGCAGCACATGGCGAAGAAGGGCTATCTGGAATCGCGCCACATGCAGCAGGTGTTCAACCTGATGCGCGCCAACGACCTGATCTGGTCGTTCGTGGTCAGCAACTACCTGATGGGCCGCGAGCCCATGGCCTTCGACCTGCTCTACTGGAACGCCGACAGCACGGCGATGCCGTACATGATGCACAGCTTCTACCTGCGCAACATGTACCAGAGGAACCTTCTGGTGCAACCGGGCGGGATCACGCTCGACGGCGTGCCGATCGACCTCAGGACGATCCGGGTGCCCGCCTATTTCCTCTCGACCCGGGAGGACCACATCGCGCCCTGGCGGGCGACCTACCAGGGCAGCCGCCTCCTCGAGGGACCGGTGCGCTTCGTGCTCGGCGGCTCCGGCCACATTGCCGGCGTCATCAACCCCGCGGATTCCGGCAAGTACGGCTACTGGACCGGCACCAGCCGGAGCGCCGACCCGGAGCGCTGGCTCGCCGGGGCGGAGCGGCAGGAGGGCTCCTGGTGGCCCGACTGGCGCCGCTGGCTCGAGCGGCACGGTGGTGGCACGGTGCCGGCCCGCGATCCGAACGCCGGCCCGCTGCCGCCGATCGAGCCCGCGCCCGGCCGGTTCGTGCGGTTGCGGAGCCCCGAATGACCCCGGCCTGCCATCTCCGCTCGCCCGTTCGGAAATATTGTGGATAAGTTCGGAATAAGCGATCGGCCGCCACGTCTATGGGATGTGTCTTGACCGACATCGTGGTGGCCGGCTCGGCCGTCATCGGTCAATGGCTTTTACCGCCCAATGCTTGTCCGCCGATCGCGAGATCGGCGGACGTTTTTTCTACCTTGGCGTGCCGGCAACGGGTGGCCGGGGATCTTCGAGATCGTGCCTTCCGTGGCAGGGGTGCGTGATGCAGGAAACAAGTCGACCGGTGCCAGAGGCTCGCGGAAATGGCTCGCTTACTTGACCGCCATCGTTAGAATGCCAGACCATACAGCTCAACTGGAGAGCGCATGATCTGGGAAGCCGAGGGCGACGTCGCAACGTTGCCGAGCCAGGCGATCGCCGAGGAGCTGGTGGGTCACGTCACCAGTCTGCGTCGCTATGCCATGCTGCTCATCGGCAATGCCAGCGATGCCGACGACGCGGTCCAGGAAACCCTGACCCGCGTTCTGGCCCGTTCGCGCGCGTGGCACACGATCGAGGACCTGCGAGCCTACCTGTTCTCCACGCTGCACAACGTGTTCGTCGATTTGACGCGCCGGGAAAAGCGGATGTCCAGCGATCTCCTCTCCGAGGAGCTCCTGGAGTCGCTGATCAGCCCGGCCAATCAACAAAAAAGGCTGGAGCTGCGCGACACCGTCATCGCGTTGGCGAAGCTCCCCGTCGAGCAACGCGAGGTGGTGCTGCTCGTCGGTCTCGAGGGGCTCAGCTACCTCGAGGCGGCCAAGGCCTTGGATATTCCCGTCGGAACCGTGATGTCGCGATTGTCGCGCGGCCGCGAGGCGTTGCGCGCGATGACGAATCGCGACGAATCGCGCAAGCTTCGAGTTGTGAAATGAGCAGACATCCCATCTTCGGACCGGACGGGCCGAGCCCTGCCACGGGCACCGGCCAGACCTCGACCACCCCCCGCCCCGGCACGAGCGCTGCCGTCAGCAACGACGAGCTGCTGCGCTTCGTCGACGGGGCCCTCGACGACACCGGCAGGGTGCGGGTCCTGACCCATCTTGCCGCCCATCCCGCCGCCGTCGGCCGGGTCGAGGCCTACCTGCACCAGAACGCGCGGCTCCGCGCCCTGCGCGAGCACCTGCCGCTCACGGACAGCCGCGATTTCGCGGCGCCGCTGCAGGCGGCCATCGTGGCCCGGCTGACTCGCCACCGCCGGCATCACGGCTGGCGGCGCGCCGCCGTGGCGGCAGCCGTGGCGGCAGTTGTCCTCGGTGGTGCCGCAGGGCTCGCGCTGCCGCACTTCGGTGCCGGCTCGAAAAGCAGCCCGAGCGACGCGGCGACGGCCTCGATGCAGGCCTACTTCCTTTTCGGCGGCCCTGATGCCGGCGCGTTGATCGAGCCCGTGGCGGAGGCCGAGGGAGCGTCGGCGATCGACCTCGCGGCCTTCGCGTGGCTGGCGGAGCGGTCGGCCGACGTCGCGATCACGCCGCCGGACCTCGACCAACTGGGTCTGCAGCTGGTCGACGGCAACGTGCTCGACCAGCAGGGATCGCCGGCGATCCGGACCGTCTACCAGGACGCGGCCGGCAAGCCGGTGGTGCTGTTCGCCGGCATCGGCAAGCCCGACGTGCGCCACGCCTTCTGGCTCGAGCGCGAAGGGTACGTCTCGCTGCAATGGCGCCGGGGCCCGATGATCTTCGCGCTCGTGGCACCCACCGACAGCCCGCAACTGTCGGCGATGGTCGAGCTCGTCGGGGCCGCGGTGGCCCGGGTGCCGCTGCCCGACGCCAGCGCGACCAGCGGCACCCCGCCGGCCGCGGAGCCGCAGCCGGTCGCCACGGACACCGTCGCGCCGGCCGCCGAGAGCAGCCCGGTGCAATCGATCGCGGCACCGCTCGCCCCGCCGGCGCAGCCGGCGCCGGCACCCGTCGTCGAGCCCGACAGCGACACCATCCACCCCGACGATCTCCTCAAGAACGCCGAGAGCAACAAGCCCGAGCCGCTCTGAACGTCCGCCGTCGGACGGTTGCCGCAGCACCACCGGAGCTTCGGCCCGGCCGCCGGCTCGCGGCCGGCGCGGGCGGTGGAAGTCGGGCCTGCGGAAGCCGACTGGGCTTCGCCCGCTCGCAATTGACACGCCATCGCCGTTCGCCCGCGCTGCGCCATGGGCGTCACGCCGCCCATGGCTAAGCTGCGATTTCCATGGCAGGACGGGGCTGCGAGCCGGCGGCCGGTTGTCGTGCCGGCGCGTTTTCGGAGGTTTGGAGGAGTCATGACCTGCACAGGTTCGCCGCTTCGCGATTTCGTCGCCGTGGGGCTGGTCGCCCTGCTCACCGGCTGCGCCAGCTTCGGCGAAGGCCTGGGCCGCGCCGTCCTCGGCCAGCTCGGCGAGGAGGGCGAGGACACGCGTGCCTGCGAGATCGAGGGGGCCGCCTTCACCGGAACGCTGCAGGCGCTCGAGATGCAGCGCGGCCAGCCGCCGATCGGGAGCGTGCCGAGCGAGCAGCGCTCGCTGCTGAAGGTCATGATGGTGCACGGCATCAGCCGGCACCAGCCGGGCTATTCCGGCACGGTGAGCGCCAATCTCGCGCGCAGCCTCGGCCTCGACTCGATGTCGCCGCAGATCAAGACGACCGAGATCATCCACCCGGCCTTCCCGGGCGAGACGCTCGCCATCTTCACCGTCCGCCGCTTCACCGATGCCGCGCGCGAGCGGGAAATGCTGTTCTACGAGCTCACCTGGTCCGGGCTCAGCGACCCGGCGAGGGAGCGCCTCTCCTTCGACGACAGCGAGGTCTTCGCCCGTCAGCGCGCCACCTTCAATCGCACCGCGAAGGCCTTCGCCAACAACGCCCTGGTCGACCCCTTGGTCTATGTCGGCCGCGGCCGGGAGCGCATTCTCACCGCTGTCCGGCAGGGTGTCTGCTGGACCTACAGCAGCGACTGGGACAGTTTTCCGGCGAACGGCGAGCCCTGCCTCGTCTCCGATCCCGCTTTCGGCAGCCGCATCGATCCGGACTCGATCTTCTTCGTCACTCACAGCCTCGGCAGCCGGATCGTTCTCGATGCGCTGCAGACGACCGCCGAGGCGATCGACGCGCAGATGCAGACGAACCCGGTCGCCGCTCCGGTCAAGGCCAAGCTGCAGCGGCACTCGCCGACCGTCTTCATGCTGGCGAACCAGCTGCCCCTCCTGCAGGCGGGCTTCGAGCCCGTGCCGGTCGCCGGCGAGGTCGGCGCCTATTGCCGGCCTGGCGGCGCGCATGTCGCCGACCGCCTTTTCCAGCAGACCGACCTCATCGCCTTCAACGATCCCAACGACATCATGAGCTACCCGATTCCGGACGACTTCACCCAATACGACATCGATTCCCGACTCTGCCCCAGGGTCGCCAACGTCACCCTCAACGTCGCCAACGTGATCAGCGTCCCGGGTGCCGGCACCTTCGCCAACCCGCTCGCCGCGCACAGCGACTACGAGGCCGACGAGCGGGTGATCGCGCTGATGACCGCCGGCCTCGGGCAGCCGGAGACGCTGCCGGTGGTCACCGAGCGCTGCAGCTGGATCCGGGCCGACGAAGACCTCCGCTAGGCCGCTCTGCGCTGCTGCTGCGGCGAGCGGCGAAGCGTCTCGCTCGGCCGCCGGCCGCCCGCCGGCCGGCCGGCCGGGGATCAGGCTCGCGGTCACCGGCCAGGTCGACCAGGCGATCAACGTCGCCGACGACGGCGACGGCACCAAGGCCTGTTTCGTCGACAACGACACCTCCAACAGCCGCATCCGCACCGACGCCGACGCCACCCGGGGGGGGCGCAATGTCGGCGGCGTGCTCGAGCTGGCCTTCAGCCCGAACAATTCCTACGACGTCGACCAGGAGAACGAGACCGCCGGGGACGACGTCATCCAGGTCCGCCGGGCCGAGGTCCACCTGCGCAACGACGCCCGCGGCAGGCTGTCCCTGGGCCAGGGCTCGGCCGCCGCCGACGACACGGCCGAGCACGACCTCTCGCTGGTGGCGGGCCCGATCATGTACTCGGGTGTCGCCGACATCGTCGGCGGGCTGCGGTTCACCGACGGCGACGGGCTGACCGGCATCACCGTCGGCGACGCCTTCTTCAACCTCGACGGCGACCGCTTCGGCCGGCTGCGCTACGACACGCCGATGGCCGGCCCGCTCCAGCTCCCGCTCTCGGCCGGCAGCGACCAGCGCTACGACGCGGCCTTGACCTTCGGCGGCGACCACGGCGACTGGTCGGGCGTCGAGCTCGGCGACTTCACCACGCTGGGTGCGATCGCCGTCCGCGACCCCGGCGACGACGCCTGCGACCGGGTCGCGACGGGCTCGTTCTCGGCGCTGCACAACCCGACCGGGCTCAGCCTCACCGTCTCCGGCGGCCATGGCGGCGGGGCCGACGGCGACGCGCCCTTCAACCTCTACGGCAAGGTGGGCTGGGACACCGAGCTCAACGCGCTGGGCATAACCGGCTTCGGCGTCGACGCCACCTACGCCGAGAACGTGGGCGACGAGGGCCGGTCGCTCGGCCTCGCCGTGGTCCAGCTGATCGAGCAGGTCGGGGTCGAGCTCTACGGCCAGGTCCGCCTCCACACGCTCGACCGCGACCAGGCGCCGAGCGTCGCCGACATCGGCGTCGGCACCGTCGGCACCCGGATCAAGTTCTGATGCGACAGTTGGCCGTCGCTCTGCTCGTGCCGATGGCGGTTGTCGCCTGCGCCGGCATTGACGCATATGACGGCGAGCGGACGCTCGACCGCCGGGCGCGGGTCGGGACGCCGCCACCGACGGGCCAACCAGCGAAGGGACGACAACGCCATGACCGCCGTTCTCACCCCCGCCGACATCCGGAAGCGCGCCGAGGAGGTCGAGCGCCAGAAGCTGCGCGAGGCCATGGAGGCGATGAAGAAGAAGGAGGCGCACGAGGAGGACCTGCACCAGACGTTCATGACCGAGGGGCCGCGCCCCGACTGGCAGGACCGCCTCAACCGCGCCGTGAACGCCGCCGTCGAGCGCGGCCAGAACGAGATCATGGTGATGCGCTTCCCGGCCGCGTGGCTCGCCGACAAGGGCCGCGCGATCAACAATTTCGAGCCGGACTGGCCGACCACCCTCACCGGCCGCGCCAAGGCCGCCTACGACGAGGTCTACAAGAAGGAGCTCGAGCCGCTCGGCTACAAGGCCAAGGCCCAGATCCTCAGCTTCCCGGGCGGCATGCCCGGCGAGGTCGGCCTCTTCCTCTCCTGGTAGGCGGCGAAGGGTAGGCAGCGGCAGAGCGGTCCGCTAGTGCTGGGCGCATGGCGGATCCCATACCCCTGCGCACCAGCTCGCTGCTGGTCGGCGCCGGCCTGCTGTTCGCCGCGGGTGCCCTGCTCGGCCTCGCCTTGCCGATCCGCGCCGAGCTCGAGGGCTTCCAGACCTCGCTCATCGGCCTGATCGGCAGCGCCTTCGCCGCGGGCTACGTCGCCGGCTGTCTCTACGGCCCGCGGCTCGTCGCCTCCGTCGGCCACATCCGCGTCTTCGGCGTGATGGCGGCGCTGGTCGCCGTCACCGCACTCCTCAATGTCTTGATCGTCACCCCGATCGCCTGGATCCTGGTGCGGGCCGCCACCGGCTTCGCCTTCGCGGGTGCGACGATGATCATCGAGAGCTGGCTCAGCGAGAGTGCGACCAGCGAAACCCGGGGCCGCGTCTTCGCCCGCTACATGGTCGTCAATCTCGCGAGCTCGGTGATCGGCCAGCTCACGGTCACCCTCTACAGCCCCGCCGGCTTCGAGCCGTTCGTCCTGGTGGCCATCCTCGCGGCCCTGGCCTTGATCCCGACCGCGCTGAGCTCCAGCCGCGCACCGGACCCGCTGCACGAGGTCAAGCTGGACCTCCGACGGCTGATCCGGGTCTCGCCCATCGCCGTCGTCGCCTGCTTCGGCGTCGGCCTCGCCAACGGCGCCTTCGGCACGCTCGCCCCGGTCTACGCCGGCGCCATCGGCCTGCCGGTCGGGGCGGTGGCGCTGCTCGTCGCCGGCGCCATCGTCGGCGGGGCGCTGATGCAGGCCCCGATCGGCAAGCTCTCCGACCGGCTGGAGCGCCGCTGGGTGCTGACCGGCACGGCCCTGACCGCGGCGGCCCTGGCGTTCACGGTTTTCCTGGTCGACCCGCGCGACCCGGTGACGCTCGTCCTCATGGTGACCGGCCTCGGCGGGGCGATGCACACGCTCTATCCGGTGGCCGTCGCCCACGCCAACGACCGGGCCGCGGAGGGCGACTTCGTCGCGGTGGCCAGTGGTCTCCTCCTGGTCTTCGGCGCCGGCTCGACGCTGGGTCCGGCCGCCGCCGCCCCGATGATGCAGCTGGCCGACCAGCCGCGTGCCCTCTTCCTCTTCCTCGGCTATGTGTACGTCCTGATCGCCGCCCATGCCGTCTGGCGCACGCGCATCCGCCCGTCGGTGGCGGAGAGCCGGCCGGCCTTCACCACCGGCGCCGACGTCATCCAGGGGGCCATGCAGGGCGCGACCCAGGAGACGATGCATCTCGATCCGCGTGCCGAGGACCAGCACGACCTGCCGCTCGGCGACCCGGCGAGGGGCTGAGAGGCGGCTGCGGTGTCAGCCTGCGCCTGATGGCGTGGCGGATGGCAGGCGCGACCGCCGGCGCCGACGGGCGCCGCGGGGCGCCGTCGCCCCGCTGCCGGCCCGCGCGCCCGAGGTCGGCGTCGCCGACCATGGCGGCGCCAGCCCGCCGGCCGAGCGTCCCGCAATTCCAGCCCGGCGGTGGACAAGGGATCCCACGCCTGCGGCACGGCTGCGCCCAACGCGGCCTCCGGCGCCGACCGCCGGGGCATCGCGGGCGCGGCGGCGAGACCGGACGGGGATGGTGGTCGGCAGCCGGCCGATGCCGGCCCCGTCCGGCGGGCCCGAGCAGCGGCCTTCGACCCTCCCGTGGCCGTCCTGCACCCTGCCGGTCGAGCCCGGGTAGAGGAAGCCCGCTCGGCGATCCGGCGCGGGGGCCGTCGCCGCCGATGACGACCTGTCGGTTGGGTGCGGCGGGCCGGCCGACAAGCGGCGCGGCCAAACCCGATGGACGGGACATCGCCGCCCCACGGCGTTGCAGAGGGCGCCGCCGCCCGGCCGCGGACGCCGCCGGCGATCTTGCCGCGCTAGCGCTGGGCCAGGGTGGTCGCTGCGCCGGCCGCCGGGCGCTTCGCGTCGATCGTCTCGATCTGGCGGCGGAAGCGCTCGAGATCGGCACCGGCGAGCCGGGCTGCGGTCTGCGGCTTGATCGCCATCGGGTTGATCTGCTGCCCGTCCTGCAGGACCTCGTAGTGCAGATGCGGGCCGGTCGACCGGCCGGTCGAGCCGACATAGGCGATCACCTGGCCCTGGCGGACGCGGCTGCCGTTCTTCAGGCCGTCGGCGAAGCGGCTCATGTGGGCGTAGGCCGTGCTGAACTCGTTGTTGTGGCGGATCTGGATGAAGTTGCCGTAGGCGCCGTTGCGCCCGATCCGGGTGATCTCGCCGTCGCCGGCGGCGTAGATCGGCGTGCCGGTCGGTGCGGCGAAGTCGACGCCGCGATGCATGCGGTTGTAGCCGAGGATCGGATGCCGCCTCGGGCCGAAGCCGGAGGACAGGCGGGCCCCGTCGATCGGCGTGCGCATCAGCCACTTGCGCAGCGAGCGGCCGTCGGCGTCGTAGTAGCCGGTCGTGCCGTCGGCATGCTGGTAGCGATAGGCGTGCACCTGCCGGCCGCGCAGCTTGAGGCTCGCGAACAGCACGTCGCCGCCGCGCACCTCGCCGTCCGGGCTCTCCACCCGCTCGTAGACGATCTCGAAGCTGTCGCCGGGATGGACGTCGCGCTGGAAATCCAGGTCCCAGCTGAAGATGTTGGCGAGGTTGACCAGCGCCTCGTCGGGCACGGCGTGACGCCGGGCGGTCTGATAGAGCGAGCCGTCGATCACGGCATGTGCCGCGTGCACCGTCTGGGTCAGCTCGCGATCGACCTTGCGGGCGGCGAAATCGCCGTTGGCGTCGCGCTCGACCCGCAGGTCGTTGCCGAAGTCGAGATTGAGCGAGAGGGCGGCGAGGCGCGGCGCGGCCAGGGCGTCGCCGGCCCGCTCGACCTCGAGCGCCATGGCCTGGCCGACCCGCAGCCGACGCGGATCGTAGAGCGTGCTGAGCGTGCCCACCACCTCGTGCGCCTCGGCCCGGTCGATGCCGGAGCGCAACAGGATCTCGAGCAGGGTCTCGCCGCGCTGCACCACGACGTGCTCGGCCTCGAGCACGGGCAGCGCCGCGCTCGCCGGCGCGTCGACGAGCCAGCCGCCGGCCGACCAGCCGCGGCGCTCGCCGGCCGCCGGTTCGCCACCAGGGCGAGGGGCGGCGTTCTCGGGAGCGGCGGCCAGCGGGCCGACGACGCCGCCGACATCGCCGTGCGACCCGCGTGGAGACGCCGCGGCCGGGCCGTGCGACCCGCGCGGGCTGCCCGCGGCCGGCGAGACCTCCGCCAGGACGCGGCCGGCGTCGCCGTCGATGGCATGCGGCGGCGATCCGAGGTCGGCGGTCGGCAACGGCAACACGTGCCCGGCCAGGCTCGCCGTCGCCACGAGCCGTGCGGGCAGCGCCCCGCTGGCGGGGGCATCCGCGGTCAGGCCCGGAGCGTCGACCGGGCCGGCGGCGAGGGGCGAGGCCGGCTTAAGGAAGGTGGTCTGGAAGGTCGCCGCCACGGCCATGCCGCCCATGCAGGCGGTGAGCGACAAGGTGATGACGAGGCGACCCAAGGCGTCCCCGGCTGGCACGGCGGCGGAAGGTCGGGCTTCTCTGGCTCGGGTCAAAGCGGCTCTCTTCGTTACAACCGAGGCGACCGGGATCGCCGCGGCGGTTGCTGTCGCACATGACGTCGTGCCGTGGGCAGAACGACACGAGGCCCGTGGTCAAGGCGACGACGGATGCCTTGTCGGAATGACGGCGGCCGACGCAGCCGACCCGCTCACCCGTCTCCACGCCACCGCGGCGGCAGGGCGCCGAGCCGATCGATGGACCTGCGCGACGCAGGCGACGGCCGGCCGGGCGGACGCGACGCGATCATCCTCCGTTCACCGCGACTATGCGGGCGCGAGGGGTTTTCTGTCAAACCCTTCGCGTCGAGAAGCCGCGTATCGGGGAGTAGCGCAGTCGCTTATCCCGGCGCGATGTGCCGCGCCGGCATCGGCCATCGAGCCATGGCGCGGCGCCCGAAAAAAAAGCGCTTGCGGCGGCCTGCGGGCACGGCTATACCACCGCTGTCGCGACGGAGCGGACGTCGGGAAACCCCGGCGGCTCGGCTGCTTGTCGCGCTTGTTCTTTTGACAAGTTGTATTGTCTTGAAGGGGGGATGTGCAGGCGGCGTTTTG
>CAYWSB010000004.1:0-79438 GCA_964460465.1 uncultured Geminicoccaceae bacterium
GGCGGCCTCTTTCTCGCCGGCGTGGTGCCGGGCATCCTGATCGCCGCGGCGCAAATGGCCACGGTCTACGTCTACGCCAAGAAGTACAACTACCCGATCTACGCCCGCAGCACGCTCAAGGAGCTCGGTGCCGCCTTCGCCAGCTCGTTCCTGGCCCTGATGACCCCCGTCATCATCGTCGGCGGCATCGTCTCGGGCTTCTTCACCCCGACCGAGGCCTCGGTCGTGGCCGTCCTCTACTCGCTCGGCCTCGGCCTCTTCATCTACCGCACGGTCACGATCACCAACCTGCCCTCGATCCTCTACCAGAGTGCGCGCTTCGCCGCCCTCTCGCTCTTCTGCATCGGCACCGCCTCGGCGTTCGGCTGGGCGCTCGCCTACTTCAAGATCCCGGCGGCCCTCGTCGCCTATATCGACGGGCTCGGCCTCGGCATCGTCGGCACCGGCATCCTCGTCGCCGCGGCCTTCCTCCTGATCGGCATGTTCATCGACGCCATTCCGGCGATCATCATCCTCGGCACCGTGCTCTGGCCCGTGGTCCAGCATGTCGGCATGCACCCGATCCACTTCGCCATCATCGGCATCATCAGCCTCGCCTTCGGCCTCGTGACCCCGCCCTACGGCCTCTGCCTCCTGATCAGCGCCGCCATCGGCGAGATCAAGCTCGTCAAGGCGCTCAAGGACGTGGCCATCATCCTCATGCCCATGCTCGGCATCCTGATGCTCGTCATCCTCCTGCCCGACCTGATCCTGGCCCTGCCGCGCTGGCTGATGCCCCGCTTCGTCATGTAGCGGCTCAGCGCCCGACCTTGGCCAGCACGTCGGCCTTGAAGAAGCGCTCGACCACGAACATGAAGGCGATCGAGGGGACGAGCAGGATGAGTGCCGTGATCGAGGCGATCTGGTAGTTGCCGCCCGCACTCGCACTGTAGAGCAGCAGCGGCAGGGTCTGGACGTCGGGGGCGCCGACGAAATAGGTGCCGGTGAACTCGTCCAGGGATTCGAGGAAGACGAAGATCGCCGAGGCCATCAGGCCGGGCGCCGCCAGGGGCAGGGTGATCGTCCAGAAGGCGCGCATGGCGCTCGCGCCGATGTTCCTGGCCGCCTCCTCGAGCTCGCGGTCGACCGCGGCGAAGGCGGCGGTGGCGATCCAGACCGCGTAGACGAGGCCGTGGGTGGTGTGGACGAGGACCACGCCCAGATAGGTGCCGTTGAGACCGAAGCCGTAGAAGATCCGGGCGATGTTGATGTAGACCGGGAGGTTCGGGAAGGCCTGCGGCAGGAGGAAGGCCAGGAGGATGACGCTCCGGAACGGCAGGCTGAGCCGCGCCAGCGCGTAGCCCGCCGGCACCGCCAGCGCCAGCGACAGGCCGACCGTGCCGACCGCGATCAGCACGCTGTTGGTGAGCGATTCCACCGCCCCGCCGCGCGGCGCGAACACCCGGCCCCAGAAGCTGAAGCCGTATTCGAGCGGCAAGGCGTGCGGGAAGTACCAGCGCTCGGTGAACGCCCAGAGCAGCATGTTGACCAGCGGCCCGAACACCACGAACGCGATGATGCCGAGGACCATGCCGCGCGGCAGCCAGCGCCAGCCGCTCATCGCTGGTCCATCCGTTCCCTGACCGCGTAGCGGAGATAGATCCAGGCCACGGCACCCGCCATCAGATACGAGATCACGCCCAGCGCATTGGCGACGCCGTAGTCGCCATAGGCATTGATCCGGAACGCCATGTTGGCGGTGATCATGGTCGGTGTCTGCGCATTGATCATCAGCGGCACCGACAGCACCGAGAGCATGATGACGAAGCTGAGGATCAGCCCGACCAGCAGCGTGCGCGCCACCTGCGGCACGATGATCTCGATGAGGATGCGCAGCCGCCCGGCGCCGAGGTTCCTCGCCGCCTCGAACATCGACCGGTCGAGCCCGGCCATCGCACCCGAGACCAGGAGCGCCACGAACGGCGTCTGCTTCCAGACGAAGGCGATGACGATGCCGCGCCAGTCGAGCAGGCTGATCGTCTGCATGGGCGTCAGGAGCCCGGCCTCGACCAGCATCCCGTTCATCAACCCGTTCTTGGCGAGGAACGTGCGCATGAGCTGGCCCGCCACGATGAACGGGATGAAGAGCGGCCAGCGGTAGAGCCAGCGCAGGATCGCGACCGCGGTCGGGTTGTTGCCGAGCACCAGATAGCCGCCGATGGCGACCGAGAAGACGGCGATCAGGACCGTGGAGAGCCCGACGATCAGGAAGGTGAAGACGATGTCGCGGCGGTAGAGCTCGAACGACTTGACGAAATTGGCCAAGCCCATGCCCTCGCCGCTCCGGAACGCACCCACCACCGAGTAGGCGAGCGGGTAGGCGAACAGGAGCAGGAGGACGAGCAGCGCCGGCAGAACCAGGAGCGGCCCGAGAAGACGACTAGGCATGGTCCCTGACGCCTGCTTCCCGCCTCGCGGCCATTCGATCCGCTCAACGCGCCGCGAAGCCGGACAGGTTGATGGCGCTCATCTGCATCATCAGATAGGTCGCCGTGTCCTTCGGCTCGAGCTCGAGGATGTCTTCCGGGCCGTAGATGGCGTAGCCCAGAAGCTCGCTGCCCGAGACGGTGATCGAGAGCAGGAGGTCGCTCGCCTCACCCGTCGCCCGGTCGCGCCCTCCGAAGAAGCCCGCATTGTTCGCCCACTCGAAGTCGTCGTCGAGATTGACGTAGCCCATGTCCCGCGGCGACTCCGTCCAGTCCGCGAGATCGACGATCTTGTCGATGAAGGCGTCGCGGCCGGCGTCCTTGGCTTCGGCGTAGGTCGGGTAGGGCAGCACGCCGATGATCATGCGGACGGCACCGCTCTCGGTCCTCGCTTCCAGGGCCCTGAGCTCGCCGTTCCAGGCCAGGTCGAGGCCGGACGGCACGCCCAGCGTCGCCCCGGTCGACACGTCCTCGTAGATGTCGAACGACAGCCGCTCGAACTCCGCGGCGGAGACGAGCGAGCTCCGGATGAAGTCGATATTGCCGTCGGGATTGCCCTGCCGATCCAAAAGCGCCTCCAGATCGGCCAGCGACATCGTCCGCACGCGGACCAGCTCGCCGGCCGCCGCGAAGCCGCCGGGCTGGTCCGGCGGCGGCAAGGCCACCGTCTTGACCTCGGCGGGGGTCACCTTGCTGTGCAGCGCCGCCCAGGCCGAGGGCCGGGTCGGGATCGGATCCCGCGAGTTGGGCAGCTCCGGCAGGTAGACATGCGCCGGAATGCTCCAATTGATGCCCTTCCAGCCGTCGAGCAGCCCGCCATCCGCGATCGCCACCACGCGGCCATCGCGATCGAGGATCGGTGCGCCTGACTGCCCCGGCTGCAGCGTGGTCGTCACCCGGAGGATGGAAGTCCCCTCCTGGGGATAGTTCTGCCCGTCGAACAGCTCCTCGAGCTGGTCGACCCCGGTGAACGCCTCCCGCAACGTGGTCAGACCGCCCTTCTGGCCGCCGGCGAAGAAGGTCCGCGTATCGGTCGATTCGGCGATCGCGTGCGGATAGCCCCAGGTGAAGTACTCGCCCCGCGGGTCCGGCAGGGAGGTGACGTGCTGGAGCGGCGTCAGGCCGATGTTCTCGGCCAGCTCCAGAAGGGCCAGGTCGGCGACGAGGCTGCCCCGCCTGACCCGGGCCGTGGTCCCGCTGCCGCTTTCCCGCCTGACCAGGAGCTGCCGGCAGCCGGCCACGGCATGCAGTGCGGCCACGACATGCAGGGAATCGCGCCAGGCGAAGCCGGTCGAGGCCATCTCGCCGCCCGAATCGAGCTTGCAGCGGATGCGCACGAGGCCCGACCCCGCGGCCTCGCGGTCCTGCTGGGCCTCGGCCGAAGCCGCCACGAGCGTGGCCACCGCAGCCACGATGGCGAGCATCGGCAGCACCGGACCCCTCTGCGCACCGCCCCTCATTCCCCCCGCGCCTCCTGTCGCGCCTCGCGTTGCAATGCACAAAACAGCGTATGCGCCGTCACCAGCGCATCCAGCCGATGCTCCTCGGGCAGGCTGCCGACCTGCGCCGCCACCGTATCGAGCACCGGCTCGCCCTCGTTGGCGTAGGCCTTGAGCACTTCGACCGGGTCGTTGTCGAATCTCGCCGGGTCGAGCTCGTTGCAGAGGTTCGTCCGATTGAGCACGCCGAACAGCACCGGCCGCCGGGCATTGGCCTGCGCCGCGTTCACGCTCACCGCCATGCCGACCCCATCGACGAAGAACCACTGCGCCGGCTCGATCCCCATGCGCTCGTAGAGCATCGCCTGGCGCGCCAAGACCTCGTTGCCGGGAAACGCCTTGGCCCACCGGGCGAATTCCTGGTCGGGCGTCTCGACGAAGGGGTTGGCGACGCGCAGGAAGAGGCCGAGGATCAGCCCGAGCGCGGCGGCCAGGCCGAAGCTGCCGATCCGGGCCCCGTTCAGGCGCAGCTTGCCGACCACCGGCAGCTCCTTCTCCCCGCCGCCCTGCAGCCCGAGAAAGACGGCGAGCACGCCGGTCAGCACGCCCATGACCTCCGCCACGACCGGCGTCTGCGACAGGCCGACGATGACCCCGAGCAACAGCCCCAAACCGGCGCCGGACCAGACGTTGATCGCTATCTCGCCGGCCGACGTCGAGTCGCTGCTCATGGGCCTCGCTTTGCGCCTGGGATGCTCGACCGATGATGCTCGACCTCGGCGCCAATGACAACGAGCTTGGCAACGACACGACCCCGGCACCGAGCACGCCGTGTCGCCGGCTCGCAAGGCGCGGCCGTCCGGGATCACCACCCGATGGAGCGGTGATCCCGCTCCGGCAGGCTCAGTTCGTCACCTGGCGCTCGTAGGCCTCCAGGATCTGGTCGAAATAGGGCCCGATGGGGAAGGGCTTGCCCTTGGACGCCAGATCGTCGGGGCCGACATCGGCGAAGAGCCGCTGCCAGGTGGCGTCGTCGAGCTCGGCCTGGACGTGCTGCGCGTCGATGCCGGGATACCAGTTGAAGCGCTCGACGATGCCCTCGGCCTGCACGGCGGGCGAGGTGGCGAGCTCGATGAAGGATGCGGCGAGATCGGCGTGCTCCGCCCCCTTGGGCGAGACGTAGTACATCGGCTGCCCGGGCATGCCCGGGCCGATCAGCTGCAGCTTGAGGTCCGGATTGAGCCGGCCGTCCGCCTGCCACGTGTAGAACATGTCGACCCAGACCGGGCCCATGGCGATCTCGCCGCGGTTCAAGGCGTCGAGCGTGCCGGCATTGCCCGGCGTGAAGACGACGTTCTCGTTGAACGCCTTGAGCTGCTCCAGCGCCCCGCCCCATTCGGCGCTCGTGGCCTCGTCGAACGGCCCGTTCATCAGCTGCTCGGCCTGGTCGGTGAAGGCGTACATCCAGCCCATGACGAAGGCCACGCCGGACATCCCGCCCTTGATGCCGTTATAGCCGAACTGCCCGGGATGGGCTGCCGCCCACTCGACCAGCTCCTCGAACGTCGCGGGCGGCGTCTCGACCAGCGCTGGGTTGTAGGCCAAGGCCGTCTGGCTGTGGAACATCGGCATGACGTAGCCGTCGACGTCGGTGCCCAAGGCCATCCTGGCGGTGTCCCGGGTGACGAGATCACCGGTCGCGATCTTGTCCCGGTAGGCATCGAGCAGGTCCTCGGCCACCATTTGCCCCGCCATCTTCTGGTGCACCACGGCGACGTCGACGTCGACCGTGGATGCCCCCGCGGCCGCCTGTGCCGCGAGACGCTCGTAGATCATCTGCGAGCCGGCATCGCCCGGGCCGGTGCCCAGCGCCCGGACCGTCACGCCCGGATGCTCGGCCTCGAACATCGGCGCCAGGTACTCGTTGATGTAGTCGACCATGTTCTGGTCGCCCGCCGTCAGCACGGTCAGCGTCTGCGCGGTCGCCAGTGTCGCCGTCGCCAGCATGGTGCCGGCGACCAGCGCGCCGGTCAGGATGTGCCTCGTCATGATGCGTCGCTCCTCTGTTGGTCAGCCGGGAAGGCCGACGGGCATCCGGCCGGCCGCCACCGCGGGGGTGTCACCGGCCTCGTCGGGAAAGAGAAACAGGGTCTCGACCGGCAGGCGCACCCGCACGGCGGAGCCGGGGCCGTGTCGCTCGGCATCGTCGACCATGAAGAGCCGGTCACCCACCGCGACCGCATGCCGCCAGATGCCGCCCGGGTAGCTCACCTCCTGCACGCGGCCCCGGAGCAGGACGGCGTCACGGCTCGCCTCGGCCGACGCCGCGGCGGTCTCCTCGATGAGCATGGCGGCCTCGCTACGGAAATAGGCGCGCAGCCGGTGCCGCCCCTGGCCGGGCAGCGCCGCCCGGGTCGGCAGCCGGCTGCGGGCGAGGCGGGCCGGCAGGTGATCGGCGCCGGCGGGCAGGGCGACCGCGGCGGCGTCGAGCTGGCCCTCCAGCGTGACGACATTGTCGGCACCCATGAAATCGGCGACGAAGGGCGAAGCCGGGGCGTTGTAGATGGCCTCGGGCGAGCCGGCCTGCGCGATTCGCCCGGCCTCGAGGATGACGATGGTGTCGGCCATCACCATCGCCTCCTCGCGGTCGTGGGTGACGTGGATCGCGGTGATGCCGAGCCGCCGCTGCAGGGCCCGGATCTCGTGTCGGACCGTCTGACGGATCTTGGCATCGAGATTGGAGAGGGGCTCGTCGAGCAGCAGGATCTCCGGATCGATGGCGAGTGCGCGGCCGAGCGCCACGCGCTGCCGCTGGCCGCCGGAGAGGGCGGTGACGTTGCGCTCGCCGAGCCCGTCGAGGCCGAGCATGGCCAGGATCTCGGCCACCTTGCGGCCGATCGTGGCCCGGTCGACGCCCCTGAGCTTGAGCCCGTAGCCGATGTTCTGCACCACCGACATGTGCGGCCAGAGGGCGTAGGACTGGAACACCATGGCCATGCCGCGGCGGTCCGGCGGCAGCCGGGTGATGTCGCGCCCGGCGATCCGCAGGCTGCCGGCGAAGGGCTCGATGAAGCCGGCGATGGTGCGGAGCAGCGTGGTCTTGCCGCAGCCCGAGGCGCCGAGCAGGGCCACGAAACCGCCCTTCGCCACGCCGAGCGAGAGGTCGTGCAGGACCGCTGTCGTCCCGTAGCGCACCGAAAGGCGCTCGACGTCGAGGAAGCCCGCGCCCGTCATCCTGATCCATCCGGGGTCCGCCACGCCGGTGGCGACCCCGCCCCCCTGCGCCGATCCTCAGGTAGCGTCGGCGTGTGATCCTTTGATGATAAGCGCCGGGTCGGGCCGGGCGCAAGCCGCGCGGACCGCTTCAGCGCGCGGCGCTGGTCGCCTTGTCCGGCGGCAGGCGCAGGTCGACCCGGGTGCCGCCGGCGTCGCCGACCGTGAAGGCGAGCTCGCCGCCGAGCTGGCGGGCCAAGAGCTCGGACAGATCGATGCCGGTGCCCTGGTGCTCGGCTGCGGGGTCGAAGCCGACGCCGTCGTCGACCACGCGCAAGGCCACCCCGCCCTCGGGTGTCGCGGCCATGCCGATCTGGATATGCCCGCCGGGCCGCCCCGCGAAGGCGTGCTCGATGGCGTTGGTGACGAGCTCGGTGACCAGGAGCGCCAGCGACACGGCCCGGTCGGTGGCCAGGCGGACGCCGCCGACGTCGGCGGCGAGATCGATGCGGATGGCCTCGCTGCCGATGCTCTTGCGCAGATGCTCGAGCAGCTCGCCGACGAAGGCACCGACCTCGACCTGCTCGACCGCACCCTCCTCGTAGATCCGCCGGTGCACCAGGGCGATCGCCTCGATCCGCGCATGCGCGTCGCGGATCGCCGCCCGCGATTCCGCGGTCCGGCCGGTGCGCGCCCGCATCCGCAGCAGGCTGGCGACCACCTGGAGGTTGTTCTTGACCCGATGGTTGACCTCGCGCAGCAGCAGCTCCTTCTGCGCCACCGCCCGGCGCAGCGACGCCTCGCGCTCCTCCAGATCCTCGGCGAGCCGGGCGAACCGGGTGCCGAGCTCCAGGAGCTCGTTGGGGGCGGTGGCGGTCGCCCGGGCCAGGTCGTCGCTGCCGGGCCGATGCCGGCGCACCGCCTCGGCCAGCCGCTCGACATGCCGGTTCACCACCAGATGGGTGCCGGCGAAGATGGCGACCACGCCGAGCACCAGCATCGAGGCCGGCAGCAGCACGGGCATCAGGAGATCGGCGTCCAGCCACGTGCCCGGACCCGACGGGCTCGCCACCACCACCTGCAGCCCGGTGAAGCCGATCGCCGCCCGGACCAGGAGCGAGGCCGGCTCGTCCGGTGACTCGAGCTGCAGGCTCGGCCGCTCGCCGCGCAGCAGCGCCTCGAAATCCGGCACCTCGCCCGCACCGGCGAGCCAGGGCAAAGGCGGCACGCGCTGGCCGAGCCGGTCGACCAGGTAGAGGTCGTGCTCGGGCGGGAAGGCGACGTTGCGCTCCGACGCGGTGAACGCGTCGAGATCGATCGCCGCCGCCAGCACGCCCTGCGGTGCCCAGGGCGCCGTCCGCCAGGCCTCGCCGGCATAGACCGGCACGGCGACGACCAGGGTCTGCGTGCCGTCGACGTCGTGCAGCAGCTCGCTCACCGTGAACACGGCGCCGCGGATCGCCCGCTGGTACCAGAAGCTGGCGCCGACATCGGCGCCCACGGCGATGCCGTCGGCGTCGCACATGATCCGTCCGCTGGGCGCCACCAGCGTCAGCCGGCGGACCAGGCGCATCTCCGCGCGCTTGGCCGCCAGGTTCGCGTCGCAGAGCGGGCCCACCACCGGCAGCATCGCCATGCGCGCCGCCTGCTCGAGCCAGGTCTGGATGCCCGCCAGCGTGTTCGCCCGGTGGTCGGCGATCAGCCGGGCGGTGCGGCTGAGCTCGAGCTGCAGCAGTTCGCCCTGATGTCGGTAGCGGTCGATGGCGTTGACGATGGCGAACCCGGTCGGCAGCAGCAGCACGGCGAGCAGCAGCAGCGCCATGCGGCCACGCAGGCCGTTGAGCCTCGACGGCCAGCGCCGGGGGCGCACCGGGGCGGTGGTCGCGACGGCGCTCCCGGCCATGGGCTCAGCGTCGCCGCGACGGCAGCGGCGGCCTAGGGCGCGGCACTGGCGAGCCGCCCGGCGGGCCGGGCGTTGATCTCCAGCGCCTGGGCGATGGCGACGCGCAGGAGGTGATCGCTGAACGGCTTGGTGATGAGCAGGCTGGGCTCCACCCGCTCGTCGTCGAGCAGCCGCTCGGGATAGGCGGTGATGAAGATCACCGGCACCGGCCCGAGGCCGCGGATGTCGTCGACGGCCTTGATCCCCGAGCTGTCGTCGGCGAGCCGGATATCGGCGAGCACGAGGTCCGGTCGCTGGCCTTCGGCCATGACGAGCGCCTCCTCGCGGGTCGTGGCGATGCCGAGCACGGTGTGGCCGGCCTGGCGCACGATGCCGGCAATGTCCATGGCGATCACCGGCTCGTCCTCGATGATCAGGACCAGGCTCGGCGCCTGCGCGTCGAGCACGCGCTGGGCCGAGGCCAGCCGCGCCTCGGCCGCCGCCGGGTCCAGCCGCATCACGAAGGCGACATCGGCCACCGTCAGGCCCTCGAGCGCCGCGAGCAGCAGGGCCGTCGCCGCATCGTCGGAGAGCGAGCGGATCCGGGACGCGACGATCCGCTCGTCGACGACGGTTTCGGTCAGGCCGGATGCCGCCTTCGCCGGGCCGGCCGCCTGCTCCGCGCGATGCGCATCGACCAGCGCGCGCAAGAGCTCGAGGCGCAATGTGCCGGTGTCGTCGGCGGCGCTGCCCTGGCCGAGGCTGGCGATCGCCTTGGCCACCAGCCGGTCGCCGGCACCCTGGCGACCGACCAGTGCTCGGGCGAAACGGCGCAGATACGGCAGTTGCTCCAGGATCGGCTCGCTCATGCCACTCTCGCTGCTTGGGCGCTCATGCGTCGATGCTCAAGGATACCTCGGTCGCGCTGCCAATGGATCAACACCGCAAGGCACCGCTCGGGCCCTAGGAGCCCCGCCGCCCCGCCTTGCCTCGGGCAGCCGCCGCCGCGTCCGGCACGTGGCCGGGCAGCGCCGCATCCGTCGCGGGTGGCGTCGCGGCCTTCCCGGTCACCTCGTCGATCACCCGCAGCAGGTCTGGCGGCAGGTCCTCGGCGAGCACCTCGTCGTACATCTTGTGCAGCTGGCGGGCGACCCACGTCTCGAAGGCCGAATCACCGTTGACCGCGTCGGCCTTGCGCTTTCTGGTGCCCATCCGCCCCATGCAATGGCTCTCTAGGTCGTTTATCGTGGAGCAGCGAGGACTATTCGTCCGGCTGCCCTGTCGATGGTGTAGCAGGCCACACCACCCGGAAACAATCGCCGAGCCTGCCCCCTCAATGCACGCCCGGTGGCGAGGCTGCAGCCGGAGACGCCGTGTGGTCCGGCGCCCGCCCTCGTGGCGGCGGTGCGACGGCGCCGACCGCTGCGTCGATCGCGCGCGGGTCGGGCAGACGGGGCCGGGATACGTCGGTCGACCGCGGCCGGACCGGCAGCTCGCCCTCGAGCAGCATCGCCCTGAGCTGGGCGCGTGCGCGGTTGACCCTGCTCTTGACCGTGCCGACCTCGCAGCCGCACTGCGCCGCGATGGCCTCGTAGGGCAGGCCCTGGAGCACGGCCAGCACCAGCACCTCGCGGTGCACGGCGCTCAACTGCTTGAAGGCGCGGCGGAAGGCGATGGCCTCGAGCCGTCCTTCCTGCGGTGCCGCCGCGGTCGCCAGCCGCTCGAGGTCGTCGTCCTCCATCTCGACCTGCCGCCGCTTGCGGCCGACCTGGCTGCAGAAGGTGTTCCGGAGGATGGTGAAGAGCCACGCGCGCAAATTGCTGCCCGGCTGGAACTGGTGCTCGGCTTGCATGGACTTCACGAGCGTGTCCTGCACGAGATCGTCGGCGAACTCGCGGTCGCCTCCGGTGAGGCTCCGGGCGAAGGCGCGCAGATGCGGGAGCATCTCGATCAGAGCAGATCGCAAGTCGTGACTCATGCCGGATTCCATTGTGGTTGTTCTCATCCAGCAACCTAGCACGGGGCAAAAGGTTCCGCAAAATCCGCCTGCCAATCGTGCCGCAAAGTGTCGCCGCCGCTGCCGACGACGCCTCGGGCCCAGCTCGAGCAATTCCGTGGAACCTCGACCCGGCTGTTCTCGTTGATTGCGCAAGTCGGCCAGACCCGGCCGGCGCCAATGCGAAGACGAGGGAGCTGTCATGAACTGGGATCAAATCAAGGGCAACTGGAAGCAGTTCCGGGGCAAGGCCCGCCAGCAGTGGGGCAGGCTGACCGACGACGACCTGGAGGTCGCTGCCGGCAACCGCGACGAGATGATCGGGCGGGTGCAGGAGCGCTACGGCATCGCTCGCGACGAGGCCGAACGGCAGGTCGCGCAGTGGGAGAGCTCGCTCGGCGCGCAGCGCTGAACGACCGAGGCCCAGGCCTCGGACCATCCAACGGCCGGCGACCGATGCCGGCAACGAAAGGAAGAGAGACCATGAACACCCGCAAGCTCGCGCTTTTGTCCACCATGCTGATCGGCCTCGGCGGTGCCGCCGCCCTCGCCCAGCAGGCGACCGACCCGGCGCAGCAGCCGCCGCTGCCGGGCGACCAGACCGAGACCATGCAGCAGTCCGACCAGCCGCTGCCGGGTGCCGAGGGTGACGCCACCGACGATCTCGGCGCTACCGGCGGCATGGCCGAGGAGCTGCACTCGCCGACCCGCTCGGTCACCACGTCGGCCGAGCCCTACACCGAGACCGTGCTCGGCGGCCTGCAGGCCGACGAGGTCATCGGCATGACCGTGGTCGACGCCAACGGCGACAATGTCGGCTCCGTCTCCGACCTGCTGATCACCGCCGACAATCGCATCGACCGCGCGATCATCGACGTCGGCGGGTTCCTCGGCTTTGGGACGAAGGCCGTTGCCATCGAGGTCGACCGCCTGACGGTGGCCGAGGGTGACGGCGAGGTGGTCGTCGACGTGACCCGCGAGGAGCTCGACGCCATGCCCGAGTGGCGGGCGGGCGAGGACGGCTGGTACACCGACTGACCAGCGCACCGGCGAACACGCCGAAAGGGAACGGGAGCCCCCGCGGGGGCTCCCGTTGCCGTTCGGGCACGGGGCAGGATTGGCCTTCCCCGCCGGTTCGGGCTAGCATCGGCGCCATCGTCGTCGCAACGCCAAGGGAGCCCCGCCATGCGCCCGACCGCCACCACCCTGGCCCTGGCCGCCTGCCTGCTCGCCGCCTGCAGCCAGACCGCGACCGAGCGGCAGTCGGCCGTCCCCACCGCGCGCGGCTCGGCCGGCGGCTACGGCGAGAGCATCGAGACCCGCGCCCGGCACGATGCGCGCGGCGCGGTCAACGTCATCGGCACGCCGTTCTACGCCCTCTTCAAGGCCACCGGCTGCGTCGCCACGGCCCTGCTCGCCGGCCCGTCGGCCGCGGTGGTGGCGCTGAGCGACCACCCGGACAAGGCGCGGATGCGCCGCCAGCTCGACCACGGCCTCGGCCACAACTGCCGCGGCTCCTACGTGCTGCGCGGCTGAGCCGCCCGCCGCTCAGGCGGCGCTGCGGGCCCCCTCGATCGCCCGCCAGACCTTCTCGGGCGTGGCCGGCAGGTCGAGATCGCTGATGCCCAGGGGCGAGAGCGCATCCAGCACGGCGTTCATGATCGTCGGCGGCGCCGCCGTCACCCCCGCCTCGCCGCAGCCCTTGGCGCCCAGCACGTTGGTCGTGGCCGGCACGCTGTGGAAGCCCAGCACGAACGAGGGGAGATCGTCGGCCCGGGGCATCGCATAGTCCATGAAGCTGCCGGCCAGGAGCTGGCCGTCGGCATCGTAGGTGGCGTCCTCGCCCAGCACCTGGCCGATGCCCTGGACGAGGCCGCCATGCACCTGACCCTCGACCAGCAGCGGGTTCACCATGGTGCCGAAATCGTCGATGGCGGTGTAGCGCAGCAGCCGGACCACCCCGGTCTCCGGGTCGATCTCCACCTCGGCCACGTGGCTGCCGTTGGGAAAGGCCGAGGGCGGCGTCTCCGCCACGAGCTCGGCCGAGAGCGCTTCGGGATTCGCCCGGGCGAGGTCCATGAGCCCGACCCGCCGGTCCGTGCCGGCCACGGTGAAGGCGCCGTCGGCGAAGACGATGTCGGCGGCCGCGGCCTCGAGCCGGTCGGCCGCGAGCGCCTTGCCCTGCTCGACCACCTGCCGGGCCGCCAGATCGATCGCCTGGCCGCTCGCCATGATCGAGCGCGAGCCGCCGGTGCCGCCGCCGAACAGCAGCTGGTCGCTGTCGCCCTGGAGCAGCTCGATCGCCTCGAACGGCACCCCCAGCCGGTCGGCCAGGACCTGGGCGAAGGGCGCCCGGTGGCCCTGGCCGTAGTCGAGCGTGCCGGTGACGATCATCACCTTGCCCGCCGCATCGAAGCGGATGCCGCCCATCTCCTTGCCGGGGGGAGCCGTGACCTCGAGGTAGGTGGTGAGCCCGATGCCGCGCAGCCGGCCGCGCGCCCGGCTCGCCTGCCGCCGGGCGGCAAAGCCGGCCCAGTCGGCAGCCTGGAGCGCCTGGTCGAGATGCGCCGCGAAATCACCGGAATCGTAGGTCAGGCCCGAGGCGGCACGGTAGGGCAGGGCGTCCACGGGGATCAGGTTGAGCCGCCGCAGGGCGACGCGGTCGCGGCCGGTCTCGCGCGCCGCCGCGTCGACCAGCCGCTCCATGATGTAGATCGCCTCGGGCCGGCCGGCACCGCGATAGGCGGTCGTCGGGGTGGTGCTGGTGAAGACCAGCCGCACCGTCATCGCATAGACCGGGGTGCGGTAGAGGCTGGCGAGGTTCTTCTGCAGCACCATGGTCGGCACGGCCGCCCCGAAGCCCGCGGCATAGGCGCCGAGATTGCCCAGCCCGTCGAGCCGGACGGCGAGGAAGCAGCCGTCGGCGTCGAGTGCCAGCTCGGCGTCGAAGACGCAGTCGCGACCGTGATAGTCCGTGGTGAAGCTCTCGCTGCGGTCGTTGACCCACTTCACCGGCACAGCCAGCAGCCGGGCCGCGTGCAGCAGCGGCAGATGCTCGGGAAAGACCGAGGCCTTCATCCCGAACGAGCCGCCGATGTCGTGCGCCAGCACCTGCACCTTCTCCAGCTCGACGCCGAGCACGGCGGCCAGCTGCGCGCGCAGGCCGAACACCCCCTGGCAGCCCGTCTCGATGGTCCAGCGGCCGTCGGCGAAGGCCGCCACCGCACCCCTGGGCTCCATCGGCGCCACGGAGACCCGGTTGTTGGTGAGCCTGAGCCGGGTGACGTGCGCCGCCCCGGCGAAGGCCCTGTCGACCGCCGCGCGGTCGCCCCAGCTCCAGGTCAAGGCGACGTTGCCGGGCGCCTCGTCGTGCAGCGCCACCGCCTCCCTGGTGACCGCCCGGGCGAGGTCGGTGACCGCCGGCAGGGCCTCGATCTCGACCGTGATCCGCTCCAGCGCGTCGGCGGCCGCCGCCGCCGTCTCGGCCACCACCATGGCCAGCGGCTGGCCGACATAGCGCACCCGGTCGCGGGCCAGCGACGGATGCGGCGGGACGATCAGCGGGCTGCCGTCGGCCGCCGTCAGGGGCACCGCACAGGGCAGGTCCTGGTAGCCGTGCCCCTCGAGGTCGGCCGCTGTCAGCACCAGCCGCACGCCGGGCAGGGCGGCGGCCGCCGCCGTGTCGATCCGGCGGATGCGCCCGTGCGCGTGGTCGGAGCGGAGAAACCGGGCCACCAGCGCGCCTGCCGGGGCGACATCGTCGGTATAGCGACCGCCGCCACGCAACAGACGCGGGTCCTCGGTGCGCGGCACCGGCTGGCCGATCCCGAATTTCGGCAGGGCCGTCATGGGCAGGTCTCCGTCTGGCTGGCTGATGGCCCGCATCCTGGCGGCCCCGGGGCCATTTTCCAAGGGCTGAAGGTAAGGAAGGCGGCCCGCCGGCGAAGAAAGCCGGCCTTCACGGACGCCGCCGCCGGGCGGAGCCTTCGGACGGGTGGGGACGGGTGTCCTGCAACTCGCCGAGCATCCCCACGTCGGGCTCCGCACCCGGCCGGCGGTAGACCGTCCGCGACGGAAAGGCGACGGCGGTGCCGTTGCGCGCCGCTACCCGGCCAGCGACGATGCCGGCGGCCCCGGACTGCCGACCCGGTGGGCCGCGCCTCAGACCGGCCGCAGGGCGAGCTCCACGCGGCGTTTCAGCCCGTCGCCCGCGGCATCGATCAGGATCGCCAGGAGCCGCTCGAGCAGCCCGGGATCATGGCGCCCGCCAGGTCGGCGGCGCAGGGCCTCCAGACCCAGCCGCTGGCAAAGCGCGACGAAATCGGCTGGCGTCACCCCCTTCGCCACCTGCCAGGAGCCGACCTCCTTGAAGGTGACGACGGCACGCTCGGACTCGGCGACGACCGACGCCTCCCGCTGGCCCGTGGCCAGCGCCGCCTCGACCGAGAGCAGGCCCAGGAGCTGCCGGCCGTCGGCCAGGGCGAACACCTCGAACGATCGATCGGCGAGCTGCATCGTGCCGCGCCGGACCGCCGTCGCGAC
This sequence comes from uncultured Geminicoccaceae bacterium, assembly GCA_964460465.1. GTDB lineage: Bacteria > Pseudomonadota > Alphaproteobacteria > Geminicoccales > Geminicoccaceae > SLRI01. Next base: position 15,538 of record CAYWSB010000004.1, read on the forward strand.
GCCGGGCAGGCTCGCCTTGCCGGCCTCGGCGGCGGCACCCGACGCCTTCGCACCCCAGCGTGCTGCCGCGGCGCGCCGCGCGATCTCGCGCCGCCGCTCGGGCGACAGGCTCATGCTCCGCGCCTTGCCCCCCTTGATCCCGCCGCGGCGGCCGAGCTCGGCGGCGATCGGGTCCTTGGTCGTCATGTCGTTCCTCGATCAATCAGCGTCACGTCGAGCGAGCCTTGAAGGCCGGGCGGTGGCCACGGCCTGTCGGCCCGGCGGCACGACATTCTTGAACGCTCAGGCATACCTGCCATATGGGCACCATGGCAATCGGGTTGCAAGTGCGACATAAGGGAGCGCAACCATCGGCGGAGGGTCGGCTTGTCGGGTGACGCGTTCACGGCGGAGGATGTTCGGCTGCTCGGCGAGATCGGCTATGCGGCCGCCAATCGCGGCCTGCACCGCGACGCCGACCTGGTGTTCGCGGCGCTGGCCGCGCTGCGCCCGGGCAGTGCCGCGGCCGGCATCGGCCGGGCGCTGATGGCGTTGAGCCGCGGCCGCTTCGACGACGCGGCCCAGCTGCTCGAGCGCGAGGCGCTCGCGGCCGAGCCGGACAGCATCGAGGCCCGCGAGCTTCTCGCCGTGGCCCTCGAGCTGGCCGGGCGGGCCGCCGAGCGCGAGCGGGTGCAGGCGACGATCACCAGGTTGCGACAAGAGCAGGCGAGCAAAGCGGTCGACGAAACCGGCGCTTGACTGTAAGACGCGAATGGTCGAGGAACCGGTTACCATAGGCGACGGTGAGGAAAGGCTGGTGCGATGGCGACGATCACAGGCGGCGGGCTGAATTTCGACACGATCACGGCCAGCCTCAACGGTGGCCTCGGCAACTACGAGACCGAGTTGCGGGCGGCCTTCGAGAACAAGACCGAGGACATGAGCGCCGCCGACCTGCTCGAGCTGCAGAGCCTCGTCACCGAGTGGTCGCTGTTCCTCAACACCCACAGCACGGTGGTGAAGTCGCTCGGCGACGCGCTCCGCGGGGTGCTCCAGAAGATCAACTGACGTCGTTGCGTCGCCCGGAAGGGCGCGGGCGGCCAGAGCCGCCCGCGCCCTTCTTGCTTTGGCGGCTCAGTTGAGGTCGATCCGGTTGAGCGGCTGGATCGTGATCTCCTGGGTCAGCTCCTGGTAGGACAGAACGGGCAACTCGTAGAGCTCGCCCTCGATCAGCTTCCTGACATAGCGGCGGACGTCCATCGAGGTCAGCAGGACCGGCCGGCGGCCCTGGCGGCGCAGCGAGCCGACCTTGCTCTTGGCATTGGTCACGAGCTTGCGCGCGATGTTCGGGTCGAGCGCCAGATAGCTCCCGGCCGAGGTCTGCCGGATGGCGTTCCTGACCGTGTCCTCGACGTCCGGCGTGAAGAGATAGGCCGGCAGGATGTTGTCGCCGCTCGAGTACTTGTAGGAGATGTAGCGCTTCAGCGACGAGCGGACGTACTCGGCCAGGAGGATCGTGTCCTTCTCCTTCTGCCCCCACTCGATCAGCGCCTCGAGCACGGTGCGCAGGTTGCGGATCGAGATCTCCTCGGACACCAGCCGCTGGAAGATCTCGGTGATCTTCTGCAGCGGCATCACCCGCTGCACCTCCTTCACCAGCTCGCCGAAGCTGCCCTCCATCTGGGTGAGCAGGAACCGGGTCTCCTGCACGCCGATGAAGTCGGCGGCGTATTTCTTCATCAGGAAGCTCAGGTGGTAGGTCAGGATCTGCGACGGATCCATTAAGGCCACCCCGGCCTTGGCGAGCTCGGGACGGTGCCGCTCGTCGGCCCAGACCGTCGCGAGGCCGGGCAGGAACGGGTCGCCCTTCTCGTAGGGGATGCCCAGGAGATCGAGATGCTCGAGGTCGTCGCGGATGAACAGCTTGCCTTCCGCGAGCTTGCCCTGCGACATCGGGATCTCCTGCATCAGCACGTAGTAGCCGTGCGACGGCAGACGCTCGTTGAAGCGCAGATGAATGCCGGGAAAGGGCACGCCCAGATCGTAGTAGAGGGCGCGACGCAGCTTCACGAGCTCGTCGTTCAGCGTCTGCGGCTTGACCAGGCCCTGCGCGTCCTGGGCGATGTCGAGCATCACCGGCACCGTCAGCGCGAAGGCGTCGCGCTCCTCGCCCGGGCGCGAGGGCTTGGGCGGCTTCTTGTCGCCGGTGGCGGGCGCCATGGCGGCCAGCGGATCAGGCTCGGCCGCCGCCATGGCGGCCGCGTCCAGGCGGCGCTGGAGGAAGAAGCCGCCGAGGCCGATGCCGGCCGCCAGGATCAGGAAGATGGTGGTGGGAAAGCCCGGGATGAAGGCGAAGCCGAGGAGGATCACCCCCGCCACCTGCAGCGTGCGCGGCTCGCCCAGGAGCTGGCCACCGATGTCGGAGCCCAGGTTGGTGCTCTCCTCGGTGGTGACCCGGGTGACGATCATGCCGGCGGTGATCGAGATGAACAGCGCCGGGATCTGCGACACGAGCCCGTCGCCGATGGTCAGGATCGAGTAGAGCTGCAGTGCCTCGCCGGTGGTCATGCCGCGCTGCAGCACGCCGATCGAGATGCCGCCGATGATGTTGACCGCGGTGATGATGAGGCCGGCGATGGCGTCGCCTTTGACGAACTTCATCGCCCCGTCCATCGCTCCGTAGAGCTGGCTCTCCTTCTCGATGATGTTGCGCCGTCGCTTGGCCTCGTCCATGTCGATGAGCCCCGAGCGCATGTCGGAATCGATGCTCATCTGCTTGCCGGGCATGGCGTCGAGCGAGAACCGGGCGCTGACCTCGGCGACGCGCTCGGAGCCCTTGGTGATCACCACGAACTGGACGATGGTGATGATCAGGAAGATCACGAGGCCGACGATCAGGTTGCCGGCGACCACGAAGTTGCCGAACGTCTCGACGATCTTGCCGGCGTCCGCCTGCACCAGGATCAGCCGCGTCGTGGTGATCGACAGCGCCAGGCGAAAGAGCGTGGAGATGAGCAGCACCGCCGGGAAGGCCGAGAAGCTCAGCGGCGAGCTGATGTAGATCGCGACCATGAGCAGGATCACCGCCAGGCTCATGTTCGTGGCGATCAGCACGTCGACCAGCAGCGTCGGCAGCGGCAGGATCATCATGAAGATGACCGCGACCAGCAGCGCCACCAGCACCAGGTCCTGGCGGCTGGTCAGCTTGAGCAGGAAGGCCTGAAGCTTGTCCTTGTTCAACGGTTGCGCCCCGCCGCGGGCCGCCCGGCCGGCAACGCTCCGGCTGCCGTCGCGCCGCCCGGCGGAGCGGGCGACGTCGATGCATGCGCCTCGACGAAGCGCCGAAAGCAGTCGCGCGCCTCGGCCCGGCGGTCGAGCTGCAGCAGCGCCCGGGCGCGGATGATCTGCACCGGCGAGGCGATGCTGTCGTCGCCGCCCGCCGCGGCGAACCGCCCGATCGCCGTCAGCGCCTCGCCGGGATGGCCGCTGACCAGCTCGGCATAGGCCAGCGTCTTCTGGATCTCGGCGTCGTCGCCGGCGAGCCGGGCACCGGCGCGCAGCAGCTTCAGCGCCTTGTCGTTCTGCCCGTGCCGCAGGAAGACATAGGCCAGCAACGTCAGCAGCTGGCGCTGATCGGCCTGCATCGCCACGCCCGTGGCCGCCGTCACGCCCCGACCAGCGTGGTCCGGTAGCTGTTGAGGAGATCGCGGCTGGCCGCCTCGTCGGCCATCAGCCGGCTGGCGTCGGCCACGGCCGGATCGCCCTTCGCCTGCCCGGCCAGCGCCTCTTGCAGGCCGCGGAACGCGCCCTCGAAGGTGTGCGGCAGGACGAGGCCGATATCCGGCGTGGCCGGCCGCAGGAAGGCATCCAGGAGATGCGTCAGCCGCGACTCGGGCAGCACCTGGTCGAGCTCGAGCCGGATCTGCTCGCGGCTCGGCAGGATCGAGGCGAGGTCGGGCAGGCGGGCGTCGTCGATGCCCGCCTCCATGTTGAAGATGCGCTCGATGCCGGTATCGAAACGCATGCCGCCGCCGGCCCGATCCACCATGTCCGAGATCCCTCGCTGTGCCAGCCTCAAGTCTGCAACTGTTGGTGCATCTCGCGCAAGAGCTCGATGGCCTGCTCGAGCGCCACCGGCGTCACCTGGCGTCCCTGGAGACGGATGACGAAGACCACGTCGTCGCCGCGGAGCCCGACCTGCGGGTCGAAGCCGCGGTTGTGCCGCCAGTGGCATAGGCCGAGCGCCCGCTGGAGCTGCTGGCGCGGCGCGAAGGGATAGCTGCGCTGGAGGCTGACGAGCAGGTCGTCGCCGCTGCGCTCGAGCTGCAGCGAGCCACCCGAGGCGAAATCGAACGCGACGGCACCCTCCTCGGGCAGGGCGACGCCCGGCAGCGACACGCGCTTGCCGAACTCCGCGACCGCATCATCGAGCCAGCTCAAGCGCTTTCCTCCTCCTCGCGGGTGACCGCATCGTCGAGCGCCTCCTGGATCGTGTCGATCAGCCGCTCGCGGCTTTCGAGATCGGCGAACAGCTTTAGCGGCAAGGCCCGCGCGATCTCGGTGAGCTCGCGCAGGACATAGATCTCCGCCTCGAGGTCGTTGCCGACGCGCAAGGGCTTCAAGAGACCGTCGATGTCGCCGCGCGCGAGCCAGTTCTTCTCGGTGAGCGCCAGGAGCCCGCCGACCAGCTCGTCCGCCTTGGCGATCACCGCCCGGCGTGGCCTGCCCGCCGCCACTCAGAGCACCTTGAAGCGGTCGTCGACGCGCTCGAGGGCCTCGATCACGCGCTCGCGCACCGTGGCCAGGATCTCGAGCTGGCGCACCTCGCCGAGGATCATCTGCAGCTCGGCCGGGGCCACCGAGGGGCCCTTCGACTGCAGGTCCTCGCCGACCGCCTTGAGCAGGAAGGCGATGCGCTCGCCGATGTCGCCGTCGCCGTAGCGCTCGACGATGTTGGCGTAGGACTGCCGGACACTCTGATGGTCGAGCACGCTCTGCCGGTAGAAGTCGCGGAGCTGCTGCACCTCGCCGTCGCTGCCGGCATAGGCCAGCGCCGTCTGCGTGACGTTGAGCCCGGCCCGGATCTCCGCCCCGAAGGCCCGCTCGTTGTCGACCAGGAGCCGGCTCGCGGCCTGCGCGATCGGCGCTTCCGGGTCGGCCTCGGTCAGCGCGTCGACGATCTTCTCGAGCGCCACGTGCTGGTAGGTGATGTCCTCGTGGAACTCGCGCAGCAGTTGCTGCAGGTCCTCCTGGCTCGGCTGCTCGTTGCGCGCCCGCATCTCCTGGATGGTGCCCAGCAGCTTGCTCAGCCGTCGCATGTCGAGATCGGGGAGCTTCTCCATGTGCTCCTGGATCTTCTGGATCGCCTCGACGCGGCTCTGCTGGTCGGCGCGCTCGAGCTTGCGGTCCGACAGCCGCGTCTTGCTGCGCTCCGAGGCGCCGAAGGTCATCTCCTCGGCCGCGTCCTGCAGGGCCGCCATGGCGTCCTTCACGGTCGACGTCTCGGCATAGCGCAGCGTCACGGCCTCGCCGCGGAACGAGCCCGTGGGTGCCGGTGCACGGCTCTCCTGGCCGCCGCCCGGGGTCATGCCGGGCTGGAAGCCGGAGAAGCCACCGATTTGATTGCTCATGCCGAGATCCCTCCGATGGCCTGACGAGTGGCGGTGCGCAAGCTGCCCGCAGGCACCGCCGCCGCGGGGCGGATTCGTGCCTAAGCGCTCACGTATTGTATCCGGCAAGACCGACGTGTATAGGGAAAATCGGTTGCGCGGCTGAGACGCGTCCACCCGAGAGCATCATGCCCGAAACCACCAGTCCTTTCATCCTGAAGGTTCTGTCCGGCCCGCATCTCGGGGCGGAGGTGCAGCTCGCGGCGGGCGAGTATCGCATCGGCCGGGACCTCGAGTGCGACGTGGTCCTGAGCGACCACAGCCTCGCGCCAGAGCACGCCCTGCTCGCCATCACCGCCGACGGCTTCCGCGTGCAGAGCCTCGCCGGCGAGGTCGTCATCGAGCGCCGGCTGCACGAGGACCCGGCCCGGCTCCTGCCCTTCTTCACCATGCTCGGCCTCGGCACCACCGTGCTCACGGTCGGCCCCGAGACGGCGACCTGGCCCAACCTGCAGCCGCCGCTGCCCGGCACCGGCGAGAGTGCGCCGGCCCTGACCGTGATCGAGGGCGGCGGCGCGGCGGCCGCTGCCGCGCCGGGCGGCTCCGACCGGCCGGCGGTCGCGACCGCGGCCCGGCCGGCGTCGCGACGGCGCACGACCAGCACCCGGCTGGCCGCCTTCGGCGTGGTGATGGCGGCGGTGATCGGCGTCCTGCCGTTCCTCGGGCGCAGCGACCAGCAGCAGGCGACACCGCCCGACCTCGAGCGCTTCGCCATGTCGGAGGACGGCCTGCGCTCGGCGGCGCCGACGCCGGAGATGCTGATCGGCGAGCGCCTCGCCGCCCTCGGCAAGGCCGGAACGATGGCGGTCGAGCCCGACGGGCCGGACCGCTGGCTGGTGCGCGGCTATGTCCGCACCCAGGACGAGCGCCACGACGTCCAGGCGTCGCTCGACGAGCTGGAGCTGCCGTTGCGCTACCAGGTGCTGGTCGACGCGCAGCTCGAGCAGGTGGCCCGCGATACCCTGATCGCGTTGGGCCGTCGGCTGGACACGGTGACCGTCGAGGAGGGGGTGCTGACGCTGGCCGGCTTCATCCCCGAGGCCAGCGACCTGCAGCGGGCCGTCGACATCGTCGGCCGCGACGTGCGCGGCCTGCGCTCGATCGACAACCGGGTCGAGACCGAGCGCTCGATCCTGGCGGCGATGCAGCGCCGGCTGGTCGACGGCGGGCTGGCCGCGCTCGTCCGCCTCGACCTCGAGCGCGGCCAGATCGTGGCGCGCGGCCGGGTGGGCGGCGACCGGGCCGAGGCGTGGCAGGGGCTGTTCGACTCCTTCGTGGCCGATTTCGGCCGCTACGGCATGCCGATCGTCTCCGAGGTCGTGCGCGTCCGCGACGAGACCGCCGCCCCGGCCACGGTCCAGCTCGACGTCCGGGCGGTGGGCGGCATCGGCCGGCAGAGCTGGGTCATCCTCGGCGACGGCGAGAAATACCTCGAGGGCAGCCTCCTGCCCGACGGCTGGCGGATCGAGCGCATCGGTGCCGGCGAGATCGTGCTCGCCCGCGGCGGGCAGCGCTACACCCACCAGCTCTGAGCCGGATGGCGGGACCGCCCACCGAGCCGCCATTGCTCCTCGGGCTCGAGGAGCGCCTCGCCGCGGACGCCGGCGGTGCCGAGCGCGACCGTCTCGTCGCCCGGCTGCGCGGCCTGCGGCAGGTGGTGAGCCGCGACATGGACCGCGGCCTGCCGCCCGAGGCGTTCCGGCGCGCCGCCGTCATCCGCGACGGCTGCGACGCGGCCTTGGAGACGGTGCCGCGGCTCTGGGCGATGCTGCACCAGCGGCGCGGCTGAGCCGGCGGTGGCGCGCGGCACCCACCCGGAGCAGGCCGTCCTGGCCGCCCTCGTGGCGGCGGGGCACGAGCTGCAGCCGGTGCCCGCCCTCGAGCGCCAGGGCTCGCCGCTGCCGGGGGGCCATCGGCTGGACTGGCACGGGGCGGAGATCGTCTTTCGCGTGCTCGCCAGCGGCGAGGTGCTGATCCTGCTCTACCGCCGCTCGGCCCGGGTGCCCAGCCTGCGCAACCCGTTCCGCGCCTTCGTCGCCTTCCTGCGCTTCCTCGCCGAGCGGCGCGACGAGCTGGGGCTGGTGCGGGTCTTCGGCCGGATCGAGACGGCCCCCTACCGGGCGGAGGGCGGCCTCGACGACACCCGGCTCGCCCGCTTCTACACCGACTTCATCGGCGGCGCGCCGATCGGCCCGAACGACATCGCCGGCTTCTCCGCCATGGACCGGCGCGTCTACCAGCTCCTCGGCACGACCTGGATGAGCCTCGATCTCGCGGATTTCCGCCCGGTCGGCGAGGTGGTGGCCCGGCGCAAGGCGCTGGCCGGCACGGGGCCGGCAGGCGCTGCTCAGTAGAGGTCGCCCGGTGTCACGACGGGTGGTCCGGGCTCGGCCTCGAGCGAGCGCGGCGGCAGCAGCTGGACGTCGCTGAGGAGCTGGATCAGCCCGGGCGGGCAGGGGTCGTTCTGCATCGAGCGGACCAGGCAGAGCGATTCCAGCGAGCGGCGTGTGACCCGCTCGTCCAGCTCGAGCCCGAGCTCGCCCTGCCGCCGCTGCAGCGAGCCCTCCGGGGTCAGCCAGCTGCGCCGCTCCGGCGGCACCAGGTCGCGCGGCCCCTCGCGCGGCAGGCTGCCCGTCACCACCTCGGCATCGAGATCGTCGTCGATGACCAGCGGCCGGATGACGAAGAGGCGGGTGACATCGACGTTCTGCTGCCGCCGGTTGGTGAAGAACAGCCAGCCGATCAACGGGATGTCGCCGAGCAGCGGCACCTTGGCGAGGTTGTCGATCTGCTGCTGGCGGTAGAAGCCGCCGATCACCAGCGCCTGGCCCGACTGCACCATGCCCTGGGTGGTCAGCGTCGAGCGCTGCAGCACCGGGATGTCGTCGACATTCTCCGCCGTGGCGACGCCGTCCTCGATCGCGATGTTCATCCGCACCCGCGGCCGGCCGCCGGTCTCGACCACATGCGGCCGCACCTGCAGGAGGAGGCCGACCTCGATCTCGACCAGCTCCACCGCCTCGTTGCCCTCGAGCCGGACGAAGAAGGTCTGGTTCTGGTCGAACGCCGCCTCGACATTGTCGAAGGTCAAGACGGCCGGGCGGGAGATCACCCGCGCGTCGCCCACCTCCTCCAGCGCCCGGATGCGGGCGAGGACGGAGAACGGGTCGCCCGAGATCGCCGTGGCGAAGCTCAGCCCCTGGGCCAGGGCCGCGACGGCCGGGTTGCCGACGCCGACCGTGGTGTCGGTGTTGTTGGTGTCGATGTTGATCCGCCAGTCGACGCCGATGTCCTGCAGCCGGTCGGCGGTGATGTCGGCGATCACCACCTCCACCTCGATCAGCCGCTGCGGCCGGTCGAGCTCCTCGATCAGCCGCTCGTAGATCGGCATGCGGCCGGCGAGGTCGCGGATGACCACCGAGTTGGTGCGCGGATCGCTCTGGATCTGCACGGTCGTCTCGTCGCTGAGCGCCGGGTTCTGCACCATGAGCTCGGCCTCGCGGGCGATCGCCAGGGCCTCGGCATCGAAGGCGATGAGCGCGTCGGCCTGCAGCGGGCGATCGCCCCAGACCCGGGTGACCGTCCGTGCCCCGGGCAGGCGCCGGGCGCCGAGGTCGAGCAGGTCGCCGGTGGTGTCGCCGACCAGCTGGCGCAGGATCGTCGCCAGCCCCGGCACCAGGATCTGGCTGCCGCGGACGGTGTAGGTGCGGTCGTCGGCCTGGGCGTAGCGCAGCTTGAACACCCGAAAGGCCACCTCGCTGGTCTGCGCGGTATCCAGCATCTGCGCGGTCGAGCGGATCAGCTCGACGTAGCGCGGCGGGCCGCTGACGTAGAGCACGTCCATCGACGGGCTGACGCGCCAGGGAAAGCGCGCGTCGAGCACGCCCAGCTCCTCGAGCGAGCGGGTGAGCTGCTCGATGCCCATGCCGTCCAGCCGGATGATCTGGCTCTCGGCCTCGTCGATCGCCGAGATGTGCAGGACGAAGCCGTCATAGTACCAGAGCAGGCCGTAGAGCCGGGCGAGGGTGTCGAGGAACTGGCGCGGCGGCTGCGCCGGCAGCCGCCCCCGGACGACCCCGAAGACGTTCGGGCTGATGGTGATGGGGATGCCGACCTCCGAGGCGAACTCGCGCAAAAGCTCGGTCAGGTCCTGCTCGACGGTGACATAGCCGAAGGGCTCGGTGCCCCACGGCGGCTCGTTGGCGGCCCGGGCGGGCGTCGACACCAGCAAGGCGAGGCAGAGTGCGACGATGCAGCGCCCAAGATAGCGGATCACGACGTCTCTGCGCTCGATCTATTCGTCAAGGCGGGCCGCACCAGGAACGATCGCGGCCCGGGACAGGCCACTTGCATCGCTCGTGGCCTCGTACAGCGACCCCAACGTCGGGGCAACGGTCATCGGTCGACTGCCGCGCGCCGGCGCCGGCGCACGGTCTCGGGCCGATGCCGTGCGCCACGTGATCGGCGCGCGGCACGCTGCCGGTCGCCGTCCGCGAGATGTCGTGCCGCAGCCCCGGCGCTCGGCTGCCTGCCTGATCGCATGCCTCAGGCCTCAGGGAAAAATCATCATCGGCGGCGGCGGCTGGCGCGGCTGCTCGACGCGCCGCCCGCGCCACGCCTCGACCTGGTCGAGAAACTCGCCCAGCGCCGCCTCGATCGCCGGGTAGTCCAGCCGCTCGATGTCGAGGCGGCGGTGCAGCACCAGCCGCTCCGCCGCTTCGTCCAGGGCCACGACCTCCGGATGCTCGAGGACCCGGCCCAGTGCCCGCTCCATCGTTCGCCGCAGCAGCTGCTCGCGCTCGAAGGCAGCCTCGGGCAGGGCCTCGAGCGGCGCCTCGACGACCACCTGGCCGCGACCGAGCGGGCGGATGGTCAGATCCAGGCCGCCCTGGAAGGCGAGGGCGATCCGGCCCTCGCCGTCCGGGGCGAGGCCGCTCTCGCCGAGGGTACGGCCCAGGCGGGCCACCAGCTCATCGTAGCGCATCGCCACATTCCCCGCTCCGCGCCGCAGCCGCCACGGCTCAGCTCCAGATCTTGCTCTGCACCTGCGCCTGCGCCTGCTCGATCTCGCCCAGCTTTTGCCGGACGTCGCGCATCAGCTCGAGCATCTTCTGCACGATCTCGTCCTGCTCCTGCGATTGATAGCCGTACATCTTGGCGTCGGCCTCGAGCTCGGCGCGGTGGGCGTCCATGAACTTGCTGATCGAATCGAGCGCCGCACCCACGATCTGGCCAGCACCACTCATGATCTGGCCGGTGGCCTGCCAGCGCTGCATCTGCATGTTGCCGAGTGTCGACGAGGCATCGATCGACTTGCTCTGGATCGCCACCTCGGTCGACTTGCTGTCGAGCAGCTTGTCGCGGAGCTGCGACAGCAACCCCTGCTTCTGCACCTGGCCCGTGCGCGTGTCGGTGGCGGTCGGCGCCGACGAGCCCGGCAACTGGTTGCCCGAGCTCTGGGACATCGCATTCGCTCGGGGTCGCCCCACCTGGACGTCGCCGGAGCCCACGCTGCTCGTCGACGACGTGCCCGACTGCTGGCCGCTCTGCAGGTCCTTCAGCATCTGCGACATGTTCGGCCGCGCAGCGTCCGCGGCCTGGATGCCCTTCATCGCCGTGTTGGCGCCCTTGGCAGCGCCGATGCCGCTCATCAGGCCGCCACCGATGGTCATGGCGCCGCTGGTGATGCCCGAGGCGAGCGCGAACACCGCCCCCTTGCGGATCTGGTCGGCCGCCTCCCGCAGCTTGTCGACCTCGGCGTTGCGGGAGACGGCACGGGAGTCCTTGGCGGTCTGCCGCATCTGCTGACCGATCTCGTGCAGGATGGTCATGACGTCGAGCAGCGTGCTGCCGATCAGCATGGCCGAGCTGTCGAACTTGCTGGCGACCAGCCCCAGGCTCTGGGCGTTCACCGGCTGCGGGATCTCGAGCGTCGGGTTGAGCACGCCCTTGGCGACCTGCTCGCGGGCGTTCTTGATGGCGTCGAGGAACGCGACCCGCTCCTCCGACGTCTTGAAGCTCGCCCGCTTCTCCAGCCGCAGATCCTCGACATGGTTGAGGCTGATGGTGAGCCGTGGCGCGGCACTACCGACATCGGTCATCGTGCGTCTCCTTCGACGGCCTCGCCGTCGGCTGCGAGCATCTGCTCGAGGGCCTGATAGAGGATCTCCACGTGGCGGATGACCGCCTGGCGGTCGCCGGCGTTGTCCGCCCAGTCGAGGGCGGCCTCCAGCCCGCTCACCGCCTCCTCGAAAAGCCCGAGGGCGATGTAGCACTCGGCGGCCCGGAGCGGGGCCAGGGGGTCGGTGTTACCGGTCTCGGCGACCATCGAGTAGGCCATGATGGCACCGGCATAGTCCTTGAGCTGCTGCCGGGCGGCGCCGAGGCCGAGCCAGAAGCGCGCGCTCAGATGGTCGTGGAAGCAGAGCACCTGGAAGGTCCGCTCCGCGTCTGCATACTGGCCCTGCTCGTATTCGTTGTAGGCGAGGCCATAGAGCGCCTCGAGGTCCTCGGTGTCGAACCCGGCGACCTCGGCGAAGGTCCCGCCTGCGAGGATCGCCGCAGCCGGCCCGACCGCCGTCTCTTTCTCTGCTGCCGACATCGTCATGCTGCTTCCTTCGCCACCGCTGCCGCGATCAGATCGCGTTGATCCGCTTGTCGGTGCTGCTCATCTGGTTGAGGATGCTCATCACCGCCGACACGTTCTCGTTCATCCGATCGACGATCTCCTGCAGCTTGTCGGCCTGATCCTGGAACATCTGCTGCAGCTGGAGGAAGAAGGCGTCCATGTCCTTGATGCTGGCGCGCAGGTTCTCGGCCTCCGAGGTCTTCACGGCCGTGTAGATCTGCGAGCCGCCCTGACCGATCGTGGCGCAGGCACCGATGCCGACCGCGGCATAGGACGACATTTTGCCCGCTATCGAGACCGTGGAGGCGGCGGCGTCCGCGCTCTTGGCGGCGGCCTGGGCGGTCCGGCCGGCGATCCCGGCGGCCAAGGTCGCACCCTTGCTGCCCATCTCCGCCGCCTTGCTGGCGAGCTTGGCGGCCCCGGCGCCACTGGCGATGCCGACGATGGCAAGGCCGATCGAGACCCCCAGCGACGCCCATGGGGCGTCATCCTCCTTCACACCCATGGCCTGCATGTTCTCGGGCGTGAACAGCGCCCCCATGGTCTGGGTGGCCAGGGCCACGCCGAGCAGGGGGCCGCCGGCGATGCTGCCGGCGACCACGGCGACGGCGGTCAGCACGCCGACGATGATCGCACTGGCGATGAGCTTGTTCTTCTCGGGATCGCCCGGCAACGCCTCCGCCAGCTTCTCGATCATCGCGTTCATCATGTTGCCTTCGAGGCCCACGGCCTTGCCCAGCGACTCGCTGTTCAGCGTGTTCATCACCGCCATGGTGATGCCGGCGGCGAGCAGCGCCACGCCGGCGGCCGCCCCGACACCCGTCGCCACCAGCAGCGCTCCGGCGATGATCATCGCAGCCGCGGCGATCCAGCCGAAGATCTCGCCGGCAAGCCCGCCCTTCTCGGCCTTGCCCTGCTTGTCGCGCATCTCCTGCAGCTTCTCGAGCCGCTCCTCGGCGACCTTGAGCTTGTCCTCCTTGATGGTCTCGGCCTGCTCGCGCCCGGTCTTCATCGAGGTGTCCTCGATCGTCATCTTGAGCGCGATGACCATCGCCATCATGTCGCCCAGATTGGGCATCTGCGGCGGCATCATGCCGAGGCTCGCCGCTCCCGACCCGCCCGGGGGGTTGAAGTCGCCCGCACCGTAGTAGGTTGGCCTGGGTGTCGGTGTCGGGGACTTGTCCTTCGGACCATCGGACGGCGGGATGATGGTCGGCCCACCGGAGCTGACGGAGTCGATCATGGCTGGCTCTCCCGGCGACGGTCGATGGCGACCTGGAGGATGGCGGCCCGCTCGCGGACCGGCCGGTGCTCGGGCTTGTCGGCGGCCCAGTGCAGCGCCGCCTTGACCCCGCTCTGCGCCGCATCCAGCTGGCCCACGGCGAGGTAGCACTCGGCGGCGCGGAGCGGCGGGATCGGGTTCTCGACGTCGTTCAGGCTGGCGCTGGCGAAGGCCGCGATGGCACCCGGATAGTCCTTGCGCTGCTGGCGGCAGATGCCGAGCCCGACCAGGTACTTGGCCTGGAACTGGTCGAGCGAGGCGAGCCAGGTCAGGAGCTTCTCGGCCTCGGCCCAGCGAGCCTGGTCGACCAGGTTGAAGGCATAGGCGTAGACCGCCTCCATCTGCTCGTCGCTGATCTCCATGAAATCCTTGAAGGTGTAGCCCTCGAAGGCGATCGCGTGCGCGATGATCGCCGCCCCCTCGGGATCCATCCTCTCCAGCAGCTCGTTCGGCGTTTCGGCTCTCGACATGGTGTGATCCCTTGGCTCTGCCGCCGCCCCGCTCAGCGCATGTTGCCGACGATCTTGTCGCTCAGGCCGGCGAACTTCTGGGTCAGGTTGGAGAGCATCTCGAGGGCGTTGTTCTGCTTGCTGACCATGCTCTGCAGCGCGATCATGTCGAGCTGGTCGTTCGACGTCATGCGGTCGATCTCGGTCTCGAGATTCTCCATCATGGTCTTGATCTGGTCCTTGGTGACGAAGCGCTCGACATTGCCGTTGGCGTCCGTCGGCGTCGGCACGCCGGAGGCCTGCAGGACCTCGCGCAGGGTCTGGCCGCTGGCCAGCGGCTTGTCGAGATCGACATGCGTCGGCGGGAAGTTGGGGTCCTGGCCGCTCATGATGACCTCGGCCTTGGCCTGCACCTCCTTGCCGAGCTGGTGGTACTCGGTCGTGGGATAGGAGACGGTCCAGCCCCCATTGGCGGTCGACATCGCGGATTTGTCCATGTTGGACGCCTTGTGCGGCACGCCGTACTTGTCCAGCGTGTCCTTGAAGTCGGGAGCCATCCACGAGCGCCCGCCGGCGCTGCCCCAGTTGGACATCTGCTCGCCGACCTTGCCCAGCTCGGCCGCCTCCGGCACCGCCGAGGGCTCGGACACGCGCATCTGGCCCATGACAGCGCGCAGCTCGTTGATCGCGTTGTTCCGCGCGCGCATGTCGCCGATCTTCGCCTTGACCGCGTTCTCGTTGTTCTGCGCCCGCTCGACGCCGAAGGCGAGCAGCACGCTCTGCATGTCGCCGCCGCCGATCAGCCGCGAGATGGCATCCTGCTGGATGCTGTTGCTGCCACTTATGCCGGATACGGACATCGTCACTTCTCCAATCGCGTGAAACTGGCGGTCGGCGACCGGCGCGTCAGCACCGCCTGCCGACGATCTTGTCGTCGACGCCCTGCCGCATGGCGCCGCTGCCGCCGGGCTCGGCGATGCCGCCGCGCCGGCGGGCGGCCGAAGCGCCTGGTCGTCGGGCGGTCATCGTCCCGCTCCCACCTCGGCAGCACCGGCCCGGGCGTCGCCGTCGGATCGCCCGTCAGCGCATGTTGCCGACGATCTTGTCGTTGAGCTGCGCGAACTTCGAGGTCAGGTTGGAGACCATCTCGATCGCGTTGTTCTGCTTGCTCACCATGCTCTGCAGGGTGATCATGTCGAGCTGGTCGTTCGAGGTCAGCTCGTCGATCTTCGACTCGAGATTGGCGATGATGTCGGCGAACGCGTCCTTCTTGCCGAGCTTCGCCTCGCCCTTGTCCTCCTTGATGTTGCTCCACAGGCCGTGCTTCTCGAGCGTCGCCTTGGCGGCCTGGTACTGCGGGTCGCTGGTCTTGATGGCGCTGCCGTTGACCTCGAGCTTCTTGTCCTTCTCGTCCTTCTCGGGCTTGACCGAGCGCAGGTACTGCATCGCCTTCTGCAGCTCCTGGATGTCGCCGTTGCGCGAGCGCATGTCGGCGATCTTGGCCTTGACCGCGCTCTCCATGTTCTGCGCCCGCTCGATCCCGAAGGCGAGCAGGACGCTTTCCATGTCGCCGGTGCCGATGGTGTTGGCCAGGGCCTCGAAATGAATGCCCGAAGTCCCGCTCACGCCGCCAACGTTGGTCATCTCCTGGATCCCTTGTGGTCCGGGCGGCCTCGGTCTGCGTGCCGGGCGCCGCGGGGATTGTGGTCGAAGGGGCTGCTCAGATGCTGATCCGGCCGGCCCTGGGCGGCCGTGCGCCCTTCGGCCCGCTCATCGCCTGGCGGGCCTCGCGACGGGCGGCGTCGGCGAACTGGGCGGCCGCGGCCTCCATGGCCTGGGCGATCTCGCGCTCGCCGCTGCCGCCGAAGCGGCCGCTCTTGAGGAACGCGGCCGTCATCCCGGGCTGCAGGCCGAAGCTGCGCTGGATCTCGGCCAGCTGCCGCTCCTGGCCGACGGCGGCGGCCTCGAGCTCGTCGAGCAGGGCGGTGACCTTGGCGACCCGCCGGTCGATGTCGGGCTCGGCGAAGGCGGCCTTGATCCGGTCGATCTCGTCGGGCCGCAGCGCGACGTCCGCGTCGCCGTTGCCGCCGGCCTCGGCCAGCGCCTGCTTGACCACCTCCACGTCGATCTGCGCCATCTGCCACGTCTCCCTCGTTGTTGCGTCGGCGGTGTCGGACCGCGGCCGTGCGCGCTGCGCTGGCCGCGTCAACCTCTCGTTGCGGCCACAATGCTGAAGCGCTCAAGCATTGTCAACTGGCTTCGATGCTTGCATCGACTTTTTTTCGGCCGCCCCGGGCGACCGTCGGAGCAGGTAGAGGCCGCCCGCGACGGGCAGGTCCGCCTCGGTGCGCAGGGAGGCCGTGTCCACCCGCAGGACGACCAGCCCCGCCTGCCGGGCGGTGGCCTGCACATAGGCCGGGGCATGGGCGTAGCGGCCGCTGCGCCGCAGCCGGTAGTCGCCGTGGTCGAGCAACTCGGTGGTGAACGCGAGATGCCCGCCCGGCCGCAGCGCCCCGGCCGCAGCCGCCATGAGCGGTCGCAGATCGCCGAGATAGACCGCGACGTCGGCGCCGATGAGCAGGTCGAAGGCGGCGTCGTGGCGCCGCAGGAAGGCCACGATCTCGGCCTCCTCGAGCCGGTCGTAAAGGCCGCGGGCGTCGGCCCGGGCCAGCATCCGTGGCGAGAGATCGACGCCGACCAGCTCCCGGGCGAGGGACCGGCAGAGCGGCGCCATGACCCCGGTGCCGCAGCCGAGATCGACCAGCGTCCCGACCGGCGGCCGCACGGTCGGTGCATCGAGCAGGTCGCGCACGCGGTTCGGCGCCGCATAGGCCAGCTCGACCATCAGATGCTCGTCGAAGCGCGCAGCATAGGTGTCGAACAGCGACCGGACATAGCGCTCCGGCGCCCGTGGCGGCCGCCGGCCGAGGCGGGCGGCCAGGAGATGCCACTCGCCGTCGACCAGGCGGGCGATCTCGAGGACGCCAACCCCGACCAGCCCGACCAGCCAGAGGCCGACCAGATAGAGATGCCCGTTGCCGGGCAGCGGCGGCAGGAGCAGCAGCAGGAGCCCGCTCAGGGCGGCGGCGAGGAGGAACCAGCCGGTGCGCCCGAGGCCGGCGGTCGCGCGGCGCCCCTCAGCGCCGGTCATCGCGCGCCTGGAGCTGGCGGACCCAGCGCAGCACCTCGGCCACGGGCTCGATCAGGTCGGCCGGGATGTAGCGGTCCACGCCGACGGTCTCGAACAGCTCGCGGGCCAAGGGCACGTTCTCCATCACCGGAATGCCCGCTTCCCGCGCGATCTCGACCATCCGCCTGGCGACCAGGTTCTCGCCCTTGGCGACCACCATCGGCAGCGGCGTCTCGCCGCTCTCGTAGCGCAGGGCCACGGCGATGTGGGTCGGGTTGGTGACGACGACGGAGGCCTTGCGCACCGCCTGGGTCTCGCCGCTCATGACCATCTCCTGGTGCAGCGCCTTGCGCTTGCTCTTGATCAAGGGGTCGCCCTCGCTCTCCTTGTACTCGCGCTTGACCTCGTCCTTGCTCATCTTCAGGCCCTTGATGTGCTGGGCCTTCTGGAAGGCGTAGTCGGCGGCGGCGACGATGATGAAGGCGGCCGAGGTGTAGATCACCGTCTGCTTGAGCAGCTGCGCCAGCACGCTCTCGAGGCAGGCGATGCCGCACGAGGGCGCCGTGACCAGGGCGCCGATCCCGTTGACGATGACGATGGTCAGCAGGATCGTGAGGAAGACGACCTTGATGATCGACTTCAGGTTCTCGATCAGGTTCTTGATGCCGAAGATCTTCTTGACGCCGCTCGCCGGGTTGATCTTGTCGAGCGACGGCTTGATGCCCTCGCCGGCGAACAGCACCCCGGTCATGAACACGTTGGCGAAGATGCCGACGATGATGGTGAGCGCGATGATCGGCACCAGGATCGCGTTGACCATGGCAAGGCCGATGTCGAAGCTGTACTTGGCCGCCTGGTTGAACGGCATCTCGTAGAAATTGGGCGGGAAGACCAAGAGCTCCTGCATCCGCTCCATGAACGGACCCCAGGTCGCCCAGAAATAGCCGAACAGTGCGATGGTCAGCGCCGCGGTCACGACCTCCTGGCTCTTCGCGACATTGCCCTTCTTGCGGGCATCGCGCAGCTTCTTCGGGGTCGGTTGCTCGGTCTTCTCGGCCATTAACCGGCGCTCGCGGTAGCAGCGGAGACTAGCCGCCGGCGCAACCGTAGCAGTTGCCGTGACGTTGGCAATCCCGCTCGCAGCCCGGCTTCCGGCCTATTCGACGAGACCGCGCAGGGTCGAGAAGAGCGGTCCGATCGCCATGAGCTCATCGCGCATGTAGGCGAAGAGGAACGGCCCGTAGAGCACGAGGATGAAGAGGGCCACGCCGGACTTCACCGGCATCGCCAGCACGAAGACGTTGAGCTGCGGGGCGAAGCGGCTGACCAGGGCGAGGCCGAGCTCGGAGAGGAACATGGCGATGACGACCGGGCCGGCCAGGACCAGGGACAGGTACATGACCTTGTCGATCAGGCCGAGGGTGAAGGGGACGATGTCGGGCGGCAGCCGCGGCAGGAAGGTCAAGGGCGGCCAGAGCACGTAGGTGTCGTAGACGAGGCCCAGAAAGACCAGGAACGCACCGCTCGCGAAGAAGTACACGGTGAAGGCCTGCAGGAACAGGATGCCGAAGGGCGAGCTCTCCGAGCCGGTCAGCGGGTTGACCGAGCTCGCGATCGCCGCCCCGCGATGATTGTCGATGAAGAAGCCGGCGCCCTCGGCCCCCCAGAAGACGGTCCCGATGGCCAGCCCGATCAGCCCGCCGATCAGCACCTCCTTGGCGATCAGGAAGCCGGATTCGAGCAGCCCGAGGGTCGCGAGATCGAGCTCGGCCGAGATCGTCGGCTGGACGATCAGCACGAGCCCGGTGGCGATGCCGGTGCGCACCAGGCCGGGAATGGCGTTGCGGGTGAAGGCCGGCAGCACCAGCAGGATGGCCATCATCCGCACCGCGGCGAAGACCAGGGCCACGAGCTCGTGCCGGGCGAGCTCGATCAGGACCGCCTGCGACACGGCCGCCGGGTCAGCGGGTGAGCACGGGGAACTGGTCGAAGATCTGCAGCGTGTACTGGGTCATCTGCGCCCCCAGCCAGGGTGCCGTCGCGAACATGGTGACCACCACGGCGATCAGCTTGACCGCGAAGCCCAGCGTCTGCTCCTGGATCTGGGTCAGCGCCTGCAGGAGGCTCACCAGCACGCCGATCACCGTGGCGACGATGATCGGCGGCATCGACAGCAGCAGCACCAGCAGCATGGCGGTGCCGGCATGGTGGATGATCATCGCCTCGTTCATCGCCGCTCCCCGGGCCCCGCCATGGCCGCCGTCAGGCCGCCCTGGGCAGATGCCGCAACGCCCGCAAGAGTGGCGCCGGGTCGGCGTGGAGGTCAAGCGTGCCGTCGGGCCGGAAGCGGCCGATCCGGCTCTCGCCGATATCCGTCTCGACCACGACGAGCCCGTCCGGACCGCTGCCGGCACCCGCCTCGATCAGCGCCGCCACTTGCGCGAAGGCCTGCACGATGCGCTCCCGCATCACCGGCCAGTCGCTGCCGAGGGCGACGAGCCTGAGCCTGAGGAACACAGCGAGCCCGCCGAGCACCAGGTCGTAGCACACGGTCTGCGAGGCGATGCCGTGGCCGGCCTTGCCCATCTGCAGGTAGTCCTGCCGCCGGCCCGAGCCCAGCTCCGCGAGCAGCGTCTCGACGTCGTCGAGCGCCGGCGCATCGAGGCGGGTGCCGAGCTGACCCTCGCCCAGCACCCGCAGCTCGTCCACGAACCGCGCCGGCAAGGGCGGCAGCGGCAGATCCAGCCCGTCGGCGAAGAAGTCGATCGCCTGCAGCACCGTCTCGCGGCCGGGTGCTGTCACCATCGCGTCGCTCTCGACCGGCACGAGGTCGTCGTCGCTCTGCATGGCGGTCACCCGTAGTCCTTGCGAATCTGCTTGGCGTTCTTGATCTCGCTGGCGAGATTCATGACGTAGGTGCGCGGTGCCCAGACGTCAGAGTCGTCGGTCAGGATCTGGTGCGCGGTCTGGCCCTTGTCGGTGAAGGTCGCGAAGTCGTCGACAACCCGACCGTCCTTGGCGAGCTGATCGATATGGGCGATGATCTTGTCGAGCCGCGCCTTGAGCGTGTCGATCTGGCCCTGCGTGCTCACCCCCTGCTGCTGGTCTTTGGGGCCGCCCGGCTTGTCCCAGTCGGCGGCGAGCTTGCGAAACGCCTGCTCGCAGCTCCGGCTGATCAGCCGCGGCCCGCCCGGCATGCTCATGGTGAGCGGGGCGGAGGGATCGTCGGCGCCACGACCTTCCGCCAGGGCGTAGTCGTTGTCGATGCCCTTGACGCTGACCTTGCCGTTCGGATCGGTGTGAATGAGGTAGTTGTTGGGGTTGCGGTCACCGCCGGTCGTGAGCCAGTCGAACCATTCGAGGTCGCACATTTTCTCCATGAGCTGCGGCTTCTGCGAATCGAGGGTCTCCGCGTGCGTCGTTCGCACGTAGTAGTTCCCCGAGACGCCATCGACGGCGATCGGCGAGCTCTCCAGCTTCGACTGCAGGTTGGCGACGCCCTGACTGCCGCCGCCGCCCGGAGCCGCCTTCTGCTGATAGGCATCCAACGACCCGCGGAGAGTGGCATCGAGGCTGAGCCGGTCGCTCCCCGGGTCGTTGGGCGCGTTGCCCGGCGCCTTCTCCATGACGATCCCGAGCTCGCCGTTGTGCATGGCGAACCGTGTCTTGGGGATGACGTCGAGCCCCATCGATTCGGCCAGCAGCGACACGGCGACGTTGCGATTGGCGAAGCGGGTGTCGTCGGCGCTGATCCCCATGTCATTGGCCAAGGGGCCCGGGGTGGCGTTGAGCGGCTTGAAGACCATGGTCTCGCCGTTCTGGTAGCGGATCTCGGTCACCACGTTCATCTTGCCGGCCCCGAGCTGCTTGGGCGCAACGTTCTTGTCGAGATTGCCGTCCGAGTAGGTGGCGAGGTCCTTGAGCGCCTCGAGCGGCAGGCCCTTGGCCGCCAGGTCGGTGAGCTGCTCCAGGGTCGAGAAGCCGGCGACCTGCGGCAGCTGGCCGCCGCCCGCGACCTTGTCGAGCACCGCCAGCTCGCGGGTCACCTGCGCCTTGAGCGCCTGCATCGGCGCATCGGCCTTCTTCGCGAGCCGGGCGTCGATGGCGGTGTCGAGCGCCTGCAACTGCGCCTTCAACTGCTGCACCTGCTGGCCCCGCGTGGCGGGATCACGCGCAGCCGGCTGCTGCAAGGCGGTCGTGTAGCTCTGCACGCCGGCCATGACGCTGCGATAGGTCTCGCTGCGCGGCCAGACCCGCGGCCCGACGATGCCGAAGAGCTTGCCGTCCGGCTTGGGCGGGCGGCCCATCTGCTTCTGCAGGTCGGCGGCGCTCATCAGCTCGTGTCCCTTGACCTTGGTCGGCGGGGTTGGGGCGAGGATGGCGAGCGCCTCGGCGGAGGCCTTCAAGGGCGGCACGGTCGGCTTGGTAACGGTCGCGCCCTGCAGCGTCGAGACGACGGGACTGAAGGTTGCGTTGAGAAACTTGGCCGCCGGCGTGGACGAGGCCTGCATCTTCGGCGGGGGCAGCTGCGTCGGCGACGGGCTCACCTGATGCCCACCCATGGGCACGCTCTGCTGGGATGTCGGGGGTGTATCCGGCAGCGGCGGCAACGCGGGCATGCTGGCACCGCTCAGACGCAGGCTGGGATCCATGGTGCTGTCTCCGTTGCGGGTGTCGGGGTTGCCGTCAGATGCGGATGCCGGCGGTCATCATGCGGTGCAGGTCGCCGGCGTCGGCGGGAGCGCTCGCCGCAGCACCCGACGCCAGCGCCGTCTGCCAGTCGCCGGCGGTGGCGATGAACCGTTCGAGCAGCAGCTCGAGCGCGCTCCGGTCGACGTCGCGCAAGGCAAAGCGATGGATCAGCACCGGCTGCCCGCTGTCGGGCTCGAGCGCCAGCACCGCCCAGCCCGTGGCGTTGGCCTGCAGCATCGCGGTCAGCAACGCCTCGCGCTCGACCGTCGGCAGACTGCCGAGCGGCGCGTAGACCACGGCCCGGTCCTCGCCCTCGTCGACGGCGAGATGCACCACCAGCCGGCCGTCGACCGCCAGCGCACAGACGCCGTTCGCATCGAGGGCCAGGGGGCCGAGCCCCAGCTTGTCGCCGAGCTCGTCGAGAACGCCCTGCAGTGCCGATTCGCCCATTGCACACCCACCCTAATGATTGCGGTGATTTCGAGAAGCACAGGAAACGGCTGCGCCGCCGTCATTGATAGGAAAGGATGAGGCCATGGATCAGCCTCGTCCAGCCGTCGACGACGACGAAAAGAAACAGCTTGAACGGCAGCGAGATCGTCAAGGGCGAGACCATCATCATGCCCATTGCCAGCAGGATGTTGGAGACGATCAGGTCGATGGCGATGAACGGCAGGTAGAGCAGGAAGCCGATCTCGAAGGCCTGGGTGAGCTGCGAGACCGTGAAGGCGGGGATCAGGATCATCAGATCCTCGCTGGTCACGTTGCGTCGCGCCTCCTCGCTCCACAGCCGCTCGGTGGCGTTGAGGAAGAACTCGCGGTCGGTGACGTCGGTGTAGCGCAGCAGGTACTGGCGGAACGGCTCCTTCGCCCGCTCGGCCGCCTCGACCCATTGCTGCGGCGTGTCGAAGGCGAGGGTCGGGTCGTCGAGGGCCGCCCAGATCTCGCTGATCACCGGCATGCTGATGTAGAGGGTGAGGATGATGGTCACCCCGTAGAGCACGAGATTGGGCGGGATCTGCTGGATGCCGAGCGCGTTGCGCAGGAGCATGAAGACGATGATGATCTTGGCGAACGCGGTGACCATCACGACCAGGAACGGAACCAGCGCCAGCCCGCCGAAGAGCAGGACCAGGACGAACGGGTCCGGCATGCTATTCATCGGCGAACAGCCGCGTGATGCGCACCCCCACCCGCTCGTCGATCTGCACGAGCTCGCCCGAGCCGATCTTCTTGCCGCCGACCACGATGTCGACAGGCGAGCGGAGGTCGCGGCCGAGGTCGAAGGCGTAGCCCTCGCCCAGCGCCCTTAGCTCACCCAGCGGCACGGCCAGCCGGCCCAGCTCGAAGATCAGGGTCACCGGCACCGAATCCAGATCGGGCGCCGGCTCCACCTCGACCCGGCCGTCCCCAGACACTGCGTCGTCGCTCATCGCGCGGCTCGGCCCTCCCAGGATGGTGATCGTCTCGTGCTCGAGCCGGGCCCGAAAGGCGGTCGCCGGTCCGAGCCGCAGCTGCACCTCGCCGCGGTCGACCGCGGTGCGAGCCAGTAGCACGAAATCGCCGGGCCGCAAGGCCGCGATCTCGCCCTGGCCGAGCACCGTCGAGCCCACCCGGCAGACCAGGAGCATGGGCAGCGCGTCGGCCGGATGGAGCGCCAGCGGGCTCCGCTCGAGCACGGCCGCCACCACCTCCAGGCTCTCGGGCGAGAGGTGCAGGCGGGCATGGAACGGCGCGCCGCCACCTGCCGGCTCGAGCGCGAAGGCGAGGGTCGCGAGGCGCTCGCCCGTGGCCCCGGCGGCGAGCTGGCGAAACCGCACGCGCCGCCCGGCGGTCGCCTCCAGCCGCTCGATCAGCGGTGCGAGGCCCAGCTCGAGGAGCATGGCCAGGAGCACGGGGTCGAGCTGCGCCGGCTCGAGGCCGTCGAGAACGCCCGCGACCACCCGGTCGCCGAGCGCCAGGTCGAGGGCCAGCCAGACGAGCCGGCCGTCCAGCTCGAGCTCGAGCCAGAGCGGGTCCTCGATCGCCGGCGGCTCGGCCACCGGCCGCAGCGCCAGCCGCTCGCCGCCGAGGTCGACCGGCACCGCCTCGCGCCGGCAGAAGATTCGGTTCAGGGCCCGCAGCTCGTCGCGCCGGTGGCGCGGCAGCGGGATCATCCGGCGGGACCGCGGGGCAGGGTGGCGGGGCCGGGCTCGCGCCCGCCCTCGACCGGCTCGCTCGACAGGCGTGAACCGTCCGCCGCCTCGACCGCGAGGCGCAGCTCGACCTCGCGGCCGAGCCGCTCGCGCAGGCCCTGCAAGAGGCGCAACGCCTCGCGCCGCAGCACCACGAGATCACCGCCCTGCGCCGCCACCAGCTCGACCTGGAGCCGGCCGTCCTCCTGGCGCAGCCGCACCTCGAGCCCGGGAAAGATGGCGTCCTTGACCGTGATCCGCACCTCGCCGCGGGTATCGAAACGGCCGTCGCTGACCAGCACCCGCTCCGCCACCTCGTCGACGAGCTGGCCGAGCGCCGCGCCCGGCGGGGCCGGAGCCGGCCCGGCCGGCGCCGCCGCCGGACCGGCCCATGCCGGGCCTGCTGCGCGCCGCCGGGCGTCGTCGGCCTCACCGGCCAGGAGCCGCTCGAACGCGGCCTTGGCCTCGTCGCTCGGCTCCGCCCCGGGCCGGCCGCCGTGGTCCTGGCCGGGCTGCGCGTCCGTGCCGAGCCCGAGGCCGGTGCCGAGCCCACCCGGCTGGCGGTCGGTCTTCACGCCAGGGCGTCCTCGCGGTCGACGCTCGCCATCGCAAGCTGCTCCTCCAGCTCCAGCTCCTCCATCCGCTCGCGATAGGCCTTGGCCTCGGCATCGAGCCAGTCGGCCAGCTCCTCGAACTTCTGCAGGTTCTTCACCGCCGCCTCGTAGGCGCGGGTGCCGGCATCCAGCGCCTCGTGCGCCTTCGCGCGCTCGGCCTTGGCGTCGGTGATCTTCTGCTCGAACAGCGTCTCCCGACCGCGCAGGAGGCCGATCTCGACCTTGACGTCCTCGATCTCGCGCACGCTGACCAGCTTCGTCTGCAGCTCGTCGAAGAGCGCCTCCTCCCTGCGGCGGCGCCAGACGCGATAATCCGCGAGCTCGCGCTCCCGCTCCAGCACCCGACGGCCGGCCTCCTCGAGCGCCAGGCGCGCCGCCTGGACGGCCTCCTCGGCACGCTCGACCCGGAGCTCCTTGACGTCGACGATCCGGCCGACGATGTCGTTCACGCCGCCAGCTCCCCGAGCCGCTGCAGCGTCGTCTCGAACGGCACCAGGTCGTCGGTCGGCTGGCGCAGGAAGGCGTTGATGGCGTCGATCTTGCGCACCGCCTCGTCGGTGGTCTTGTCCGAGCCCGCCCGGTACTCGCCGATCTTGATCAGGAGCTCGATCTCCGCGTACTTGGCCATCAGCTCGCGGACCCGGCCGGCGGCCGTGAAGTGGTCCTTCGTGATCACCGAGTTCATCACCCGCGACGCCGAGGCCAGGACGTCGACCGCCGGGTAGTGGTTGGCCGCCCCAAGCTTGCGCGACAGGATGATGTGGCCGTCCAGGATCGAGCGGGTCTCGTCCGCGATCGGCTCCGACATGTCGTCGCCCTCGACCAGCACCGTGTAGAGGGCGGTGATCGAGCCCTTCTCGGACATCCCCACCCGCTCCATCAGCTTGGGCAGGTTGGCGAAGACCGAGGGCGGGAAGCCGCGCCGGGTCGGCGGCTCGCCGGCGGCGAGGCCGATCTCGCGCAGCGCCCGGCCGAAGCGGGTGACGCTGTCCATCAGCAGCAGCACCTTCTTGCCCTGGTCGCGAAAGTATTCGGCGATGGCGGTCGCCACATAGGCGGCCTTGGCCCGCTCCATGGACGACTTGTCGGAGGTGGCGCAGACCACGATCGAGCGCTTGAGGCCCTGCTCGCCGAGATCGCGCTCGATGAACTCGCGCACCTCGCGGCCGCGCTCGCCGATCAGCGCCAGCACGCAGACGTCGACCTCGGCACCCCGGACCAGCATGGAGAGGAGGGTCGACTTGCCGCCGCCGGCCGCCGCGAAGATGCCGAGCCGCTGGCCCTCGCCGCAGGTCAGGAGCCCGTCGAGCACCCGCACGCCCAGGGGCAGCGGGTCCTTGATGATCCGCCGGGTGAGCGGGTCGGGGGTCTCCTGGTAGACGGGGTAATAGTCCTCGGGCGTGAGCTTGCCCTTGCTGCCCACGTCGAGCGGCCGGCCCATGCCGTCGAGCACCCGGCCGAACAGCGACGGGCCCACCGGCACCATGTGGGCGCGGCCGGTCGGGATCACCTCGGTCGTGGGCGAGATGCCGTGCATGTCGCCGATGGGCGTCAGCAGGGCCGCGTCCTTGACGAAGCCCACGACCTCGGCGTCGAGCTCGAAATCCTCGCCCGGGTTGCGCAGGGTGCAGACCTCGCCGATCCGCACGGCCGGGACGACGGCCCGGATGATGGTGCCGATGACGTGGCTGACCCGGCCCTTGATGGCGAGCGTCTTGGTCTCGGCGAGAACACCGCGGATCGCCGTGGTGATGTAGTCGAAGTGGTCGCCGTCGACGTGCTGCATGGGCGCCCGACAGAGTGCTGCTGCGGGCATGCTTAACCGCTCTGGAATCCAGCGACAAGCCTCTTGACGGTACCGGGTTGACTTTGCCTGAGCGCTCAGGCATTGCTCGTCGCGCAGCAAAGCCCAGGAGGCGACCGATGGACTCCAACCTGCGCTTCAGCGATGGCCCGCAACTCCAGTCAACACGAGGCGAAGGCCAGGTTTGGCACAGCAACCCGCTGCATGTCGGCCAACAGGACGGCGGCGCGTCGCGGTTGTCGAGTGCCCGGGACTCGGTCGACCTGCCGGACACGCCGAGGGCGGTGAAGGCGCTGGCCTACGACGCCGCCGACCTGCGCGGCGATGTCGGCGGCAAGAGCCTCGGCCGGTTCAAGAACTGGCTCGCCGACAAGCTGCCGTTCGTCGGCAAGACCACCTACGGCACCATCCTGCAAAAGGCGGACGCCTATTCGGCCAATGCCGGCGCCCGCACGGACGCGCAGCGAGCGACCGAGCTCAAGGGTCTGCTCGCCGACATCGCCAGGTGGCAGCAGGCGCACGGCACGACCTCGACCAAGGGCCAGGCGGTCGAGCAGCTTCGGCAGAGCGCCAGCAACGCCCTCGGCACGATCGCCGACCCGTCCCGGGCCAACACGATGCAGGTCGTCGAGGGCTATTTCGACATCCTCTGCGGTCGCGCGCCGGACCCGAAGTCGAACACGACGGCGCAGCGGCAGCCGCTCGATTCGAAGCTGATCTTCCGCGGCAACAGCGACGCGTCGAAGGCCCTCACCACGCACCTCAACGCCTACGTGCCGACGAGCTACAAGGCCGACCTCGCCGAGACGGCCAATCGCTTGACCAAGGGCTTCGATCCCGGCCAACGCCATGTGGATATCGAATCGGACAAGGGGCAGCCCGCGAGAACGATGAGCCAGTTGCAGGACAAGCCCTTCCAGGCGCTCCTGCGCACCGCCGAGCCGATGATGACGGCGCTCATGGGCGGGCGGGACGCCGGCTCGATCCAGGCGGCGGTGGACCAGCTGCCGGACGAGATCGTGGCGACGCTGGGCGAGCTCGACGAGCGGGTAGACGCGGACTCCAACGGCGATGCGGCGACACGCAAGCTGGCCATCGTCGGCACGCTCTTTCTGCGCTTCGCCTCGACCGCGATCCTCGAGGGGGTGGACATGGGCGCGGCGGATCCCACTCCGCAGGACACGGCCAAGCGGCTGCTGAACGCTATTGCGCAATCAGCGCTCAACAACTCGCCGGACGACCGGCAGGTGACATCAGGCGTGCACGAGCGTCACAAGGAAGCCTATCTCGACTTCGTCCGCAGCTACCAGCAGCCGATGATCGACTTCTGCGATGCGCTGCTCGAGCGCGCCGGTCGCCCGCCGCTCTGAGCCAGTGCAACGCCCAGCGCAAGGACCACCGCCATGTCCATCGACGACCTCCTGGCCGAGTTCGGCCGCCGCCAGACCGGCAAGCCGCTGGCGCTCGACGGCAACGGCATCTGCCGCATCGGCTTCCGCGGCGACGACTTCCTCGACATCGAGCCCGTGCCCGGCAGCGAGCACGTCCTGGTCTACGCCCCCCTCGCGGCCCTGCCGGAGCGCAATGCCGGCAACGTCTACGGCAAGCTGCTCGCCGCCAACCTCTTCGGCGAGGCCACGGGCGGCGCCTGGTTCGCCGTCGACCCCGGCACCGAGGAGATCCTGCTCAACCGCCGGCTCGTCCTGCCCGACCTCGACGCCGACCGCTTCGAGGCGCTGCTCCTCGACTTCATGGACCGCGTGACCCACTGGAAGGGAGAGCTCTCGGGCCCCGACTTCGACGTGCTCGAGGGCGGCGAGGCAACGGCCGCACCGGCCGCGGCCCAGGAGACCATGGTCGACCCGCGCTTCATCATTCGCGGCTGAGCGCCGCCCGGGGAGCCAAGCGATGGACAGCCCTCCGATCCGAGGCGGGGCGACCAGCCTCGGTCATGTCGGCCAGACCAATGCCGGCGAGACCACCACGAACGAGAAGGGCGTCAAGCAGGAGAGCGGCACGCGCTCGCGTCTCGCCTCGATCCGCCAGTCCGTCTGGATCGCGCCCACGCAGGCGCTGCAGGTCACCGGGCTGAGCTATGGCGGCGGCGACCTCAGGGCCAATGCCGGCACCGACATGAGCTGGGGCCGCTTCAAGAACATGGTCGCCGAGAAGGTGCCGTTCGTCGGCTCGACCAGCTACGGCAGCATTCAGAAGAACGCCGACGACTTCGTGGCGCTGGCACCGCAGGCCACGCTCGCCGAGAAGCTCGAGATGCTGGAGCGCCTGGACCGGCAGATCACCACCTGGCAGCGGAATCACGGCGACAAGGCGCTGACCGCCAAGGGCCAGGCGGTCGCCGATCTCGGCCAGGCGGTCGCCGATGCGCTGAAGGATGCGCAGGCCCTGGAAGCGGCCGCGCTCAAGCGCTTCGCCCCGTCCGTGCCCGCCAGCCTGCCGCAGCCCACCCTGGGCCGCGACGTGCTGACCGCCCAGGGGGTGATCGCCGGCACGGCGCTGGCGAAGCTGCAGCAGAAAATGGGCGACGACGTCTTCACCCGCGATGCCACCAACCAGCCGAAGAACGTCGACAGCGGTCAGGGCTTCCCGGTCAGCGAGGTGTTCAGGAAGGACTTCATCCAGCGCAACGACCTCCTGTCCATGACTGTCGGCAGGAAGACCGTCTACGAGCGCAACGATGGCGGCGACGCGGCGGCGGCGCTCCTGAAGCTCGCCGGCGGCAAGCCCCAGGTGGCGAGCAGCCTCTCGCACTATGTCGGCCAGCACATGCTGGCCGGCCTGACCGCGGCCAAGCAGGAGCTGCTCAAGGCCGGCGACGGCTCGAACAACTTCATCATGGAGCCGGGCCAGCCGGTGTTCAGCTACGCGATCACCCGCAACGAGCCGAAGCAGCACGGCGGCGAGCCGACCTTCATCATCGACTACCGCATCGACCACGCGATCGAGCGGATGGGCAAGGGAGGCCCGCACGAGCTGGGCTACGCGCCCGGCAGCGGCATCGCCCTCGCCATGCAGATCGAGGTGAGCGAAGCGGAGCTGCTGGCGGGGAAGGGCGCCTATGCCGTGACCCAGCCGCCCAGCTTCGCGATCCAGCTCCAGGCGGATCTCGACGACCTGCTCAAGCCCACCGGCGGCAAGACCTTCAAGGGCTAGAGGAGAACCGGCATGGACATCAACCTGCGCTCCTCCTCGGTGGGCGCTCTTTCCCGCAGCGAATCGAGCTCGCAGCTCGGCCCCACCGACGAGCGCGGCATCGAGCAGCAGGACGGCACCGCCTCGCGCCTCTCCAGCGTCAGCTTCACGGTGAACGAGGACGCCGGGGCGCGCGGCATCAAGCCGCTCGCCTACGACGCCGGCGACCTGCGCGCGTCGGCCGGCAGCGGCGGGAGCTGGGGCCGCTTCAAGAACTGGGTCGCCGACAAGCTGCCCTTCGTCGGCAAGACCACCTACGGCACCATCCTGCAGAAGGCGGACGCCTACTCGGCCCGGGCCGAGGGGCTGACGGCGGGGCAGAGGACGGGCGCCCTCCTGTCGCTCAAGCAGTCCATCGAAGCGTGGCAGCAAAGGCACCCGACCGTCACCGGCGGCAAGGCGGACGGCATCGAGACCCTGCGCCAGGCGGTGACGGCGGCCTTGCGGGACGCGGCGGCGGCGGCGGTCCTCGACGTCCGCTACCCGGTCGCCTTCGACCGGCCGGACGAGCTCGGCGGGACCATGGAGGCGGAGGGGCCGATCACCCCCACGGCACGGCAGATGTTCGACGGGATGATGACCGACGACCCGCGGCCGAGGACCTCGGACGGCCGGCTCAGCATCGTGAGCGACGGCGGCTTCCCCCCGGTCAGCACCGTCTTCAAGGCCGACTTCGTCGGCCGCACCAGCCCCATGACGTTGAGCGACGGCGGCGTCGTCGCCTTCGACCGGAAGAACGACCGGGGCGTCGATGCCCGCACCGCGCTCCTGAGCCTGACCGGCGACCAGGCGGTCGCCACCAGCCTGTCGCAGTTCATCGGCCAGAACATGCTGGCGCCGCTCGAGGGGGCCAAGGCGAAGCTGCTCGAGGGTCCCAATGGCGAGCCCAATCCGATCCCCGACGTCGGCCTGCAGAGCACCGCGATCGACGTCCGGAAGAACCCGCCCGCCGTTCAGGGTGGCGAGCCCACCTACACGATCACCTACACGGCCCTCGACCCGATCCCGCGGCTCGGGATGAGCCAGGACGATGCGGTCGCCTACAAGCCCGGCAGCGAGATCGTGCTGACCTACCAGATCCAGCTCAAGGAATCCGATCTCAGGGCCGGCAATGGTGTGTTCGCCTTCACCCACGAGCCCAGCTTCGCCATCTCGCTGACCCCCGACCTCGATCAGGCGGCGTCGCTCGTGCTCAACCGGTGAGGGTCGCGCGGCTCGGCCATGCCGAGCCGCAGCCACTCGACCGGGCCGCCATGCCAGTCGGCCTCCTGCCAGCGCTCGATCTCGACATAGCCGCGGCCGGCATAGAAGGTCAGCGCCGGGGTGTTGCAGGCGAGGACGGTGAGCCGCGGCGGCCGCCCGGCCGCGCGCTCGGCCGCGGCCAGGAGGGCCGTGCCGATGCCGCGGCCCTGTGCCTGCGGCAGGACGAAGAGATAGTTGAGCACGCCGAGGCCGCGATCGAGATCGGCGAACCCGACGATCGCGCCCTCGGCGATCCCGAGCAGCCGTCGCCGCGGCGGCAGGAGCGGCAGGGGGGCGATGCTGGTCAGCACCGCGCGGGCGAAGGGCAGGGCCTCGGGCAGGGGGCCGGCGGCCAGCGCCGCACCGACGATCCGCCCGCAGACCGGATCGTCGGCGCTGCTGCCCCGCCTGATGCGCAGCCGGTCCGGGTTCACGCCGCAGCGGACTTCCCGAGCCCGGCCAGAGAGTTGCGCACCTGCCGGTCGGGCACGCGGAGGCCGGCGATCCCGGTGTCGAGGTGCTGGTTCTCGAACTGCCCTGAAGTGGCGGCGACGACGTAGGCTTTGTCCTGGTCCTCGCCCGCGAGCATGTCGTTCGGGCGGATCTCGCCGCCCTTGTCCTTGCGCGACACCGTGCCTTCTCCCCGCGTGCGGCCTCGCGGCAATATGCTTGTGCGCTCAGGGATGGGCAAGCGGAAAAGGCAGCAGGGCCCGGCCGCCTCAGCCGTTGCGCTGGAATGCCTTGCCCAGCGCCCGGCGCAGCGCGTCGAGCTGGATCTCCAGGCTGGCGTCGACCACGCCGAGCTCGCTCTCCAGGATGCAGCCGCCGCGCCGCAGCCGGCCGTCCGCGGCCACGTCGACGAAGGTCACGCCGGGATAGTCGGCGAGGATGTCATTGAGCTGGTGCTGCAGGGCTTCCACATGCTCGGGTGCCACGCGGATCGTGACCTGCTTCTGGTTGCGCATCACCTTGAGCGCGTTGTGCACCACCCGGCGCACCAGCGCCTGGTCGTCGATCTCGCCCAGCACCTTCTCCGTCGCCTGCACGACCAGCTCGGCGACCTGCATCTCGACGTTCTCGAAGAAGCTGATCTTGCGGCTGATCGATTCCAGCATCTCCTCCGCCTCCTGGGCGGCGGCCTCGGCCCGGCCGTCGGCATAGCCGCGGGCCTTCTCGGCCTCGTAGGCGCGCATGGCCTCCGCCTCGATCTCGGCCGCGTGCTCGCGCGCCGCACGGACATAGGCATCGCCCTCGACCCAGGCGGCGTAGTCGGCCGCCCGGATCACCCGCCGCTCCGGCGGAAAGGTCGTGTCGCCATGCGTCAGTCGCAGTAGGCCCGCCATGCCGCGTCACCCTCCTTGAGCACCTTGTCGAGCACCTGGCCCGCCAGGGCGGCGTCGGGCACCGCGGGCGGCTGCTCGGGAATGCCGGGCGGCGGCAGCTTCAGCCGCAGCCGGGCGGCGACGGCCGGCGGCTCGCCCGCCAGCCAATGGCCGAGACAGGCGAAGCCGCCGTGCTCGATGGCCGCCGGCTCGACCGGGCCCTGCGCGGTCTCGGGCGGGGCCAGAAAGGCCGCCCGCTTGACCGCGAAGAGATAGGCGTCGTCGCCGAGCCGCTGGCGCAGCTCCTGCACCGCACCGCGCGCGATCACCCTGGCGATCGCCCGGGCGTGGAGAAAGCAGCCGGCGAAGCGGGCGATCCGGGTGAGCTCGCCGGCGGGCAGAAGCGCCAGGCGCCGCCGGCGCGGCGCGAAGTCCCAGCAGCTCTCGCCCTCCAGACCCAGGCGCTCGAGCAGGTGGCGCGACAGCCGGCCGGCGAGCCGCGGTGCCGCCAGCAGCCGGCGCCACTGGCCGGCGTCGAGCCGGTCGGGCCAGAGGGCCGCCAGCCGCTCGGGGTCGGCATAGCCCGCCGGCTGCAGGTTGAAGCGCAGCACCGCCATGAGCAGCGCCCGGTCGGCCGCGAGCCCGGCCAGAGCGTCAGTCGGCATCGCCGACGGCGGCCGCTGTTCCCACCGGGCCGCGCGAGCGTCGCCACCACAGCCAGAAGAGGGCGGCGTTGCCGGCCAGCGACAGGAGGGCGAGCCCGCCGAGGCCGCTGATGATCATCCAGAACTCGCTCAGGCTGCCGGGGTGGATGTAGAGGCTGGCCGCGCGCACATAGCCCTCGCGGCTGTCCGGCACCGTGCCGGGGTCGACCGGCACCATCACCAGCTCGACATTCTCGTAGGACAGGCCCTCGATGCTCTTCTCCACCAGCCGCTTGATCTCGGGGCCGAGCATCTCCAGCGGCGCGTTCTGCCGATGGCGGATGAAGATCGCGGCCGAGGACGGCCGGGCGTTGGCGTTGGAGAGGGAATCGGTCGGCAGGACGACGTGCACCCGGGCGGAGAGCACGCCGTCGATCTCCGAGATCGTGGTCGAGAGCTCCTGGCTCAGCGCGTAGACGAAGCGCACCCGCTCCTCGAGCGGCGAGGAGATCAGCCCCTCGCGCTTGAAGACGTCGCCGATGCTGTTGAAGGTGGTCCGTGGGAAGCCGTTGCGGGTCAACAGCTCGACCGCCTCGGCGAACTGGTTGCGATCGACCGTCAGCTTCAAGAGCCCGTCGCCGATCGGCTGCTTCTCGGCGACGATGCCGGCCCGCATCAGGAGGGCCAGCATCTCGTTGGCCTCGGCCTCGCCGAGATTGCTGTAGAGGTCGGCCTTGCCGCAGCCGACGAGCAGGACGAGCAGCGCCAGCATCGACAGCCGCAGCCGCGACACCAACCACGCCGCCATCAGCCGGCCGCCATCGGCGGCAGCCCCGGCCGCATCACTGGCCCTTCAGGAGGGTGTCGAGGTTCTGGGTCGACTTGCCGGCCAGCTTGCCCAGCACCTCCTGCTGCAGCGACAGCCGGGTGATGTCGACGAACATCTCCATCATGTCGCGCATCCGCGTCTCGGGCGCCGGGTCGCTCTGCAGTTGCGTGTCGATCCGCTGCATCGTCTCCTGGTAGCCGGTGCGCATCTGGTCGACGCTGGCGAGAATGCGGTCGCCGAGCGAGGCCGGGTTGTCGACCACGGTCGGGCTGGGCGACGCCTGCGGCGCGGCGAAGGCCGGATCGAGGGCGCGCGGCGCCTCGAGCAGCGCCAGCTCGAACCGGGCCTGGTCGGTGGCCGTCGGTGCCGTCGACGGCATCGCCACACTGGCGATGTCGTCCGTGCGCAGGTTCGAGAACGCTGCAATTCCCGATTCGATCATCGCCTGACCTCTCGACGCTTGAGCCGGCCGCAGCGCGCAGCTGAACCGGCCGTCCGCAGCATACTCCGCGCCGCCCGGCCGTTCAATCGTCGGCTGCCGGCGCCGGCGGGCGGCCGGCTGCACGGTCCTGCCGCGCGGGACGCCCCGAGCTGCCCCGGCGCTGCCTGCCGCCGGTCGGCGCGCTTCAGTCATCAGCCGAACTGTGCTATCCGGCAGCCTTCTGGAGAGTGCCGCTCGACCGTGCCGGTGGCGCCGGGCATGCGCAGGGGGACTGATGACGCAGGGCGACTGCAGCGTGTTCAAGGTCGAGGGCAAGATCGACGCCATCGTCTCGAAGGCGCTGGAGAACGAGCTGCTGGCCCGACTCGACCAGGCACCCCTGGTCCTCATCATCGACTTCAGCGCCTGCACCTACATGAGCAGCGCCGGCCTGCGCGCCGTGCTGATCGCCGCCAAGGCCGCCCAGCAGCACGACAAGCGGGTGGTCATCTGCGGCATGAACTCGATCCTGAGCAACATCTTCAAGGTTTCCGGCTTCGACCGGATCCTCGCGATCGAGCCCGACCTCGCGGCAGCGCAGGGCAAGCACTGCTGAGCCGGCCGGCGGCGTCGGGCTAGGCGAGCTCCGCCCGGATCTGTGCCAGGCTCGCCAGGATGCGATCGCCGCTGGCGACCATGAACGCCGTGCCGGCGGCGAGGTCGGCGTTCACCGAGAACGGGACGTTGCTCGCCGCCACCAGGGTCGAGCCGTCGTCCCGGGTCTCGACGATCGTGTTGCCGTCGCCCTTGACCGTGACGTTGACGACCTGCCCGTCGGACCGCTCGACCGTGACCGAGGTCACCCCGGGTGCGGGCTCGCCGGCCGGTGGCAGGATGCGCTCCGCCAGGCTCTCCAGCCGTCCCTCGAGCCGTTCCAGCCGCGCGTCGAGGGACTCCCGCAAACGCTCGAGCGTCTCCAGGATGCGCTCGCCTTGGGTCGTCGCCCGCTGGATGGCGCCCGACAGCCACTCGTCGTCAATGCTGGGCGGTTGCAGCTCGGCGGGCCAGCCCGACGCCAGACGTCGCTCGAAGGCGGACTGCTGGAGTGCCGTCGGCGTCGCTGCGCGCGCGAAGGCCGGCAGCGCGTCGAGCGTCGGCAGCTGGGCTTGCGGCAGTCGCGCGAGGTCGATCATCGTCTGGCGTCCGAACTGGCCGAGGTGAGCGCCGGGCCCGGTCCGGCGGGCGGGTCGAGGCACGAGCCCCCGCGGCATCCGAGCAACACCGAGAACTACCCGCAAATGCCCGAGCGCACAAGCAGCTCGTCGTGCCGGCGCGACGCCGAGCGGAGCCCGGCTCGCCCCCATGGCTCCCTATGGACCAGGCATTTAGCCTGCGGTAGAAGCATGGCGTCAGCAGGCGAATCAGCGATCAGGTGGGCGGAGGGCGACGGTGGCGACGCGACAACAGGTCGAGGCGGCGATCGCGGCGTTCGCGACGGCGGCGCGCATCAACGGGCTCGCGCTCGACGAGCAGGATTCCTGCAGCGTGATGATCCAGGAGCGCGTCCAGGTCGATCTCATCTTCGACGAGGCGGCCGGTCGGCTGGTGCTCGAATCCACCCTCGGGGTCCTGCCGCCGAGCGGGCGCACGGCCATGCTGCTCGAGCTCGCCCGTGGCAACCGGCTGGGGGCGGCGACGCGCGGCGGCACGCTGGCGATCGGCCCCGACGACGAGATCGTCCTCATGCGCGAGCTGCCGCATGTCGAGCTCGACTACCCGCTGCTGGAGAAGGCCCTGGTCGAGCAGATCGAGACCGCCGACCGCTTCAAGGAAGCGGTCGATGCCGGCGCAGCCCAGAGCGGCGTCATGTCCGGCATGCTCGACCCGACGAGGATGGCCTGAGCCATGGCGGTGGACCCCCGTCAGCATCTCAACGCGCTGCTCAACGACCTCGGCCTCCAGCTCGGCCTCGCGGGCCTCGGTCTCGACGAGGACGACCGCTGCAGCTTCGCCGTCAGCCCGGTTCAGGCGGTCGACCTGTTCCTCGACGAGGAGCGCAAGAGCGTGCTGCTCGCCACCATCGCCGGCCCGTTGCCGGAGGCAGGAAGGGGCCAGATCCTCACCGACATCATGCAGGCCAATCACGCCTGGCGCGGGACCGAAGGCGCCACCCTGGCGGTGGGACCCGAGGACGACGTCTTGCTGCACCGCGAGCTGCCGCTCGAGGAGGCGCTGGGCCTCGAGCGTTTCTACGAGCATCTGCAGAGCTTCGTCGGCGTCGCCGACGCCTGGCACGACTATCTGGAACGCCGCCGGCAGGCGGACGCCGACACCCCTGGCTGACCGTCGAGGCGGCCGCCGTGCCGCGCCGATCTCGATCTAGAGGGCAACAGGAGACCACCGATGGACCCGACGCTCGGCATCAACCGCGGCAGCATCGTCCTCGATCAACCCGTCCAGCAGGACGCGCCCAAGCAGAAGCCGCCGCCGCCCCAGCTCTCCCGCGTGGAGACGATGGTCGCCAAGGTGAAGAAGGAGATCCGCGAGGAGTTCGGGCAGGCGGCGCTGAAGAGCGCCGAAAAGAACCTGAAGGGCAAGTCGTTCGCCACGCCGCAACTGGCGCTGACCGCGCTCAAGAGCGAGGCCAGAGCCATCCGCGACATGTCCTACGGGCTGCGCGGCATGACCGACCAGCGCTACCAGCTGGGCCAGCTCGGCCGCGACAGCTACGCCAAGGGCGACAAGTTCGGCGAGCGCTTCAATGTCCACAAGGAGAAGGACGTCGGCCGCGATCCCGGCATCCTCGGCAAGAAGGCGTGGTCCGACAAGGACACCGCCAAGCTGAACAACCCGCAGCACCGCTTCTGCACGCAGAGCAACCAGTTCATCGACAAGATGCTGCGCGGCCATTCGGTCGACAAGAGCGCCGGCTTCCGCCATGTCGCCATGGACATTCTGCAGAAGAACTCGGAGCTGGGCGACGCCTACATCAAGTTTCTCGGCGACAACAACAAGACCAGGCATATCGGCTCGGCCCGCGAGTTCATCGCCCAGTCGCCGCTCGCCGGCAAATTCTACGCGGCGATGAAGGAACACCCCGGCACCGGCCCCATGATCAAGGAGCACGTGCAGGAATCCAACGAGAAGTTCGCGAAGCTGCACCAGGTCAAGGGCGACTACAAGGAACGCGACCTCAACATCTTCGGCCGGGTGCGGCTGCCCTTCGCCATGATCCAGGCGAAGCTGGTCAAGCCTGACGCGGGGCCGCTGGGCAAGCTCTGGGGCAACATCAAGGCCGGCCTGCAATACGTCTTCGGCGCCGAGTCGAAAAAGAGCGCCAACGAGGGCATGGTCCGCGAGGCGGTCGCCAACGACCTGATGCGCGCCATGGGCGAGGTCACCGGCGACAAGACCTACGTCACCCAGAAGCTGAAGCTCGTGCAGAGCGAGTACTCGAACGGCACACCCAAGCTGATGCTGGACAGCACCTTCATCGGCAAGAGCCAGACCGAGAAGGCGATTCCCGGCCTGCAGCTGCCCGAGGGCTCGAGGTTCGAGACCTTCGAGGGCCAGATCGTCGACGGCTATCTGGTCGACCGGCAATACGTGCCGCCGTCCGGCGACGATCCCGGCGGCTTCAAGCCCATCACCGAGGGTGTGAAGACCGACAAGAGCGGCAAGCCGCGCACCCGCCCGGACATGCCGCCCTCCGGCCCGCCCTTCAAGGAAGGCTCGTCGGTCGAGAATCTCGGCCGCACCAAGATCAAGATGCTGCTGCTCGGCGATCGCGACGCGCTCGGCAGCCTCGGTGCCAACAAGGGCCATGTCGGCAACCACATGGCGATGATCGACCCGGGCCACTCCTTCGAGAGCAACCGGATGGTGCAGCACACCGTCAAGAGCGATTTCTCGTTCGATCAGCCGCGGAAGATGGGCGCCGAGAAGATGCCGGGCTACGCCGACATCGGCTACAAGAACTTCTCGATCTTCGACAAGGCGCCGCTCTCGGAGAAAATGAAGGGCGTCAAAGACATCCAGGACCTGGCCAAGACCGGCCGCGACGTCGCCATCTTCGAGCAGTACGAGGATCAGTTCGGCGCCGACAAGGGCCAGCTCGACTTCAGCGAGTCGCTCGGCCAGTGGAAATCCCAGTATGTCGAGCGGCGCGACAAGATCCTCGACGTTTTCGCCTCGCGCCTCGAGGTCTACGACTTCCAGCTCTCCGGCACGCCGCAGGAGCAGGAGAAGCGGGTCGACCAGACCTTCGACCTCATGGACAATCTCGAGAAGCTGACCTCGGTGGCGACCACCACATCGCCGAACGGCCTGGTCGAGTTGGCCCGACCCCGGGTGACCGAGCGGGTGGAGTGGAGTGTGGTGCAGAACGGCGACAACAGCCTGACCTTCTCCGCTCCATCGGGCAACGGCGCCGCCGACCGCCTCAAGGCGTTCCTCGGCGACGAGCAGTTCGCCGTCCTGGTGACGAACCAGGGCGGCCAGCTCTCGATCACCGTGCAGCCGAACCAGCTCGACGGGTTCACCGGTGTCTTCAGCGACCAGCGCGTCTTCCAGGCGGTCAAGGACCGCGGCTGACGGCCCGCAAAGCGGCGCTCGCCCTACTACCCGGCGAGCGCCGTCTCGGGCGGGGTGTAGGCGTAGCCCTGCGCCTCGGCCACGGCCCGGTAGGTGACCTGGCCTTCGTGCACGTTGAGCCCGTTCCTGAAATGCGGGTTGTCCATCAGCGCTGCCTTGTAGCCCTTGTCCGCGAGGGCGAGCGCATAGGGCAGGGTGACGTTGTTGAGCGCCTGGGTCGAGGTCCTGGGCACCGCACCCGGCATGTTGGCGACGCAGTAGTGGACCACGCCGTCGACCACGTAGGTGGGCTCGGCATGGGTCGTGGGCCGCGAGGTCTCGAAGCAGCCGCCCTGGTCGATGGCGACGTCGACCAGCACCGAGCCCGGCCGCATCCGCCGCACCATCTCCCTGGTCACCACCTTGGGCGCATTGGCACCGGCGACGAGCACCGCCCCGACGACGAGATCGGCGTCGGTCACGTAGCGCTCCAGCGTCGCCTTTTGCGAATAGACCGTGTTCAGCATGGGGCCGAAGCGCCGCGCCAGATGCTGCAGCACCTCGACGTTGCGGTCGAGCACGGTGACGTCGGCGGCCATGCCCAGCGCCATCTGGATCGCGTTCTCGCCGACCATGCCGCCGCCGATCACCACCACGCTCGCCCCCTCCACTCCGGGGACGCCGCCCAGGAGGATGCCGCAGCCGCCATGCGCCCGCTCGAGGCAGTAGGCGCCGGCCTGGATGGCGAGGCGGCCCGCCACCTGGGACATGGGTGCCAGGAGCGGCAGCCCGCCACGCGCGTCGGTGACCGTCTCGTAGGCGATGCAGACGGCCCCGCTCTGCACCAGCTCGCGCGTCTGGTCCGGGTCGGGGGCGAGATGGAGATAGGTGAACAGCACCTGCCCGGGGCGCAGCATCGCCCGCTCCGCTTCCTGCGGCTCCTTGACCTTCACGATCAACTCGGCCTCGGCGAAGATCGGCTGCGGGCCGGCCACGATCCGCGCCCCGGCGGCACGGTAGACCTCGTCGTCGGCGCCGATCCCGGTCCCGGCACCCGTCTCGACCAGGACCTCGTGGCCGTGCGCGGTGAACTCGAGCACGCTGTCCGGCGTCAGGCCGACCCGGTACTCGTGGTTCTTCGTCTCCCTGGGCACCCCGATCCGCACTGCCGCTCTCCTGCTGGGCTTGGCCGCGCCGCAGCCTAGCCCGCTCGTCGGCAGCGCCAAAACGAATTCGCGCGCCCTGTCGCGTGGCCTTGCCGGCCAGCGACCCGCGCGCCTAGAACCGGCCGAGCAGGGGAGAAGCGCATGGGCGAGGCACTACCGGCGACGGTCGACGTCGTCATCATCGGTGGCGGCATCATCGGCTGCTCGATCGCCTACCACTTGGCGAAGCGGGGGATCACCGACGTCCTCGTCCTCGAGCGCCAGCAGCTCACCTCGGGCACCACCTGGCACGCCGCCGGGCTGATCGGCCAGCTCCGCGCGTCGCGGCAGATGACCGAGCTCGCCAAGTACACGGCCGGCCTGCTGTTCGAGCTCGAGGCCGAGACCGGGCTGTCGACCGGCTTCAGGCAGAACGGCTCGATCAGCGTGGCCCTGAACGAGGAGCGCTTTCTCGAGCAGCGCCGCGGCGCCTCCATGGCGAAGAATTTCGGGCTCGCCGTCGAGGTGCTGACCCCGACCGAGGTCAGGGACCGCTACCCGCTGCTCGAGACCGGCGACGTCGTCGGCGGCATCTTCCTGCCGAAGGACGGCCAGGCCGACCCCGCCAACGTCACCATGGCCTACGCCAAGGGCGCGCGGATGAAGGGTGCGGCGATCCGCGAGGGCATTGCCGTCACCGACGTCCTGGTCGAGCAGGGCAGGGCGGTCGGCGTCATGACCGCCGAGGGGCCCGTCCGCGCCGCCACCACCGTCATCGCCGCCGGGATGTGGAGCCGGGAGCTCGGCCGCCGCATCGGCGTCTCGCTGCCGCTCCATGCCGCCGAGCACTTCTACATCGTCACCGAGCCGATCCCTGGCCTCGCCCGCGACCTGCCGGTGCTGCGCGTCCCCGACGAATGCGCCTATGTCAAGGAGGACGCCGGCAAGATCCTGCTCGGCGCCTTCGAGCCCGTGGCCAAGCCCTGGGGCATGGCCGGCATCCCCGACGACTTCGCCTTCGCCACCCTCCCCGACGACCTCGACCATTTCGAGCCGATCCTGGAGGCCGCGACCCGGCGCCTGCCGATCCTCGAGACCGCCGGCATCCAGACCTTCTTCAACGGCCCCGAGAGCTTCACCCCCGATGACCGCTACCTGCTCGGCGAGACGGCCGAGGTCCGCGACCTCTTCGTCGCCTGCGGGATGAACTCGATCGGCATCCAGTCCTCGGGCGGCGTCGGCCTCATGCTGGCCGAATGGATCGACAACCGCCACATGCCGGCCGACCTGCTCGACGTCGACGTCCGGCGCATGCAGCCCTTCCAGGTCAACCGGCGCTACCTGCGCGACCGCACCACCGAGACGCTCGGCCTGCTCTACGCCATGCACTGGCCCAACCGCCAATACGCCACGGCCCGCGGCGCCCGCCGCTCGCCGTTCCACGACCGGCTCCTGGCGCAAGGGGCGGTGATGGCGGAGCAGTCCGGCTGGGAGCGCCCGGGCTGGTTCGCGCCCGCCGGCGTCGCGCCCGACTACGTCTACAGCTGGGGCCGGCAGAACTGGTTCGCGCACACCGCCGCCGAATGCCGGCGGGTGCGCGATCAGGTGGCCCTCTTCGACCAGTCCTGCTTCACGAAGTACCTCGTCACCGGCAGGGACGCGCTCGCCGTCCTCAACCGCCTCTCGGCGAACGAGATCGACGTGCCGGTGGGCCGCGTCGTCTACACCCAGTGGCTCAACGAGCGCGGCGGAATCGAGGCGGATCTGACGGTTACCCGGACGGCCGAAACCGATTTCCTGGTCGTGACCACCGCTGCCGGCCAGACCCGCGACCTGGCCTGGCTGAAGGCGCACATCCCCGACGGCGCCCAGTGCACCGCGATCGACGTCACCTCGGGCCTGCCGATGCTTGGGCTCATGGGGCCGAACAGCCGAGCGCTGCTCGAGGCGGTCAGCGGCGAGACGCTCGACAACGACGCGTTCCCCTTCGCCACCTCGCGCGAGCTGGAGATCGGCTATGCCCGCATCCGCGCCAGCCGCATCACCTATGTCGGCGAGCTCGGCTGGGAGCTCTACATCCCGGCCGAGTTCGCCACGCACGTGTTCGACGCACTGCATGAGGCGGGCGGGGATTTCGGCCTCGGGCCAGCCGGTTACCATGCGATGAACGCGTGTCGCATGGAGAAGGCCTACCGCCACTACGGCCACGACATCGGCGTCGAGGACACACCCATCGAGGCCGGCCTCGGCTTCGCCGTCGCCTGGCGCAAGCCCGACTTCATCGGCAGGGATGTCCTTCTGCGCCAGCGCGAGGCCGGCCCGCCCGACCGCCGCCTCGTCCAGCTCCGCCTGGCCGATGCCGAGCAGTGCCTCCACCACGAGGAGCCCATCTGGGCCGGGGGCGAGATCGTCGGCTCGATCACCTCGGGCATGCACGGCCACCGCATCGACGCCTCCCTCGGCATGGGCTATGTGCGTCATCCGGGCGGGGTGACCCGCGACTGGCTCGCGGCCAGCGACTTCGAGATCGAGATCGGCTGGCAGCGGCACGCGGCCGCATGCTCCCTGGCGCCGTTCTACGATCCGGACAACGCGCGGATTCGCGGCTGAGCTCGACGCGCGCTCGATTGATCTCGATCAATGCGAACGATGACAACGCCACGACAGTGCCGTCACATCCGGACGGCACAATGCATCGAGGTGGACGCCATGGCGGAAGAGCAGACGGCGCGGGTAGAGACGGATGCCGAGGTGAGCCTGCCGGCCACGGCCGCGCCACCTGCCGACGCCGAGGGCGCAGCGGCAGCGCCGGCCGCCAGCCCGCCCGCAAGGCGCCCCACGGCGGTGAAGAAGCAGCACGCGGCGGCGCTCCGCCACCAGCTCGCGGAAATGAAGCGCGATCCCGGGGTCGTGCGGCGCCTGTTCGAGACTGGCGAGTACCCTTATGCCAGCCGCATGGCGCGGCGCAGCTACGAGGCACACAAGGCGCAGCTTCAGGTCGAGCTCCTGAAGGCGCAGAGCTGGATCAAGGAAAGCGGCCAGAAGGTCATCGTGATCTTCGAGGGGCGCGACGCCGCCGGCAAGGGCGGCACCATCAAGCGCTTCATGGAGCACATGAATCCCAGGGGCGCGCGGATCGTGGCGCTGGAGAAGCCGAACGAGCGCGAAATGACGCAGTGGTACTTCCAGCGCTACGTGGCCCACCTGCCGGCCGGGGGCGAGATCGTGTTCTTCGACCGCTCCTGGTACAATCGCGCCGGGGTCGAGCGGGTGATGGGGTTCTGCAAGCCCAACGACTATCTGGAGTTCATGCGCCAGTGCCCGGACTTCGAGCGGATGCTGGTGCGCACCGGCACATGGCTCTTCAAGTACTGGTTCTCGGTGACCCGCGACGAGCAGCTGCGGCGCTTCAATGCCCGCGAGCACGATCCCTTGAAGCAGTGGAAGCTGTCGCCGATGGATCGGGCCTCGATCGACAAGTGGGACGACTACACCGAGGCGAAGGAGGCGATGTTCTTCTACACGGACACCGCCGACGCGCCCTGGACGATCGTCAAGTCCGACGACAAGAAGCGGGCGCGGCTCGAGGCGATGCGCCACTTCCTGCACATCCTACCCTATGCGGACAAGAACACGAAGCTCGTTGTCCCGGCCGACCCCCTGATCGTGGGCTCGAGCGCCCACGTGATCGGGTCGAGCGCGCATATCCTCGGCGCCAGCCTGCATCCCGAGATGCAGCGCAGCAATCGCAGCTGAGGGGCCGGCGGCCGGATCGCCCGCTCGGACACGGTGCGACGCCGTTGCCGCTGCCCTCCTTTCCTCGCTGGGGCGCGTCAGCGAACTGACCGGTCCCGCCGCCGTGCCGCGCCAGCGCAACGAGACCATCGTCAGCGGCTTACCTTCCTGCTAGCTTTTCGCCGCACTTTGGGAGGGAGCGCTGCCGATGACCGTCATGACGCCGTCCGAAGCCTTCGTCGAAACCCTGGTGGCGCAGGGCGTCACCCACGTCTTCGGTATCGTCGGCTCGGCCTACATGGACGCCCTCGACATCTTCGAGCCGGCCGGCATCCGCTTCGTGTCGGTGGCGCACGAGCAGGGGGCCGGGCACATGGCCGACGGCTTCGCCCGCGCCTCCGGCCGGCACGGCGTCTGCA
The DNA here is from genome assembly GCA_964460465.1 of uncultured Geminicoccaceae bacterium. Taxonomy (GTDB): domain Bacteria; phylum Pseudomonadota; class Alphaproteobacteria; order Geminicoccales; family Geminicoccaceae; genus SLRI01. Next base: position 59,498 of record CAYWSB010000004.1, read on the forward strand.
TCGCCCAGAACGGCCCCGGCATCACCAATTTCGTCACGGCCGTGGCGGCCGCCTACTGGGCGCACTCGCCGGTCGTCGTCATCACGCCCGAGACCGGCTCCAACACCCAGGGCCTCGGCGGCTTCCAGGAGACCGAGCAGCTCCCGTTCTTCGAGAAGATCACCAAGTACCAGGTCCATTGCGGCCATGTCGGCCGGGTCGCCGAGCTCCTCGGCCGCTGCTTCGACTACGCCATGCTGGAGCGGGGGCCGACCCAGTTCAACATCCCCCGCGACCTCTTCTATGGGCAGGCGGACTACACCATCGCCAAGCCGATCCGCGTCGAGCGCGGCCCCGGCGGCCCCGAAAGCCTGGACGAGGCGGCCTCGCTGATCGCCGCGGCGCAGTTCCCCGTCATCCTCTCCGGCGGCGGCGTGGTGATGAGCCAGGGCGTGGACGAGGTGGTCAAGCTCGCCGAGCACCTCCAGGCCCCGGTCATCAACACCTACCTGCACAACGACAGCTTCCCCCGCTCCCACCCGCTCTGGTGCGGCCCGATCGGCTACCAGGGCTCGAAGGCGGCGATGAAGCTCCTGGCCCAGGCCGACGTCGTCATCGCACTCGGCACCCGCCTCGGCCCGTTCGGCACCCTGCCGCAGCACGGCATCGAGTACTGGCCGAAGAACGCCAAGCTCATCCAGGTCGAGGCCAACCCGCGCCGGATCGGCCTCGTCAAGCAGGCCGCGGTCGGCGTCTGCGGCGACGCCAAGGCGGCGACCCAGGCCATCCGCGAGCGGCTCGAGACCGGCAACAAGGCGATCGCGGCGCACGCCAACCGCGACCAGCGGAAGGCCGAGATCGACCGGCAGAAGACCGCGTGGGAAGCCGAGCTGAACGAGTGGGGGCAGGGCGCCGGCAGCCCGGTCGCCCCGCGCCGGGCGCTGCGCGAGCTCGAGAAGGCGATGCCCAGGGACGCCATGGTCACCACCGACATCGGCAACATCTGCTCGGTGTCGAACTCCTATCTCCGCTTCGAGCAGCCGCAGAGCTTCTTCGCCGCCATGAGCTTCGGCAATTGCGGCTACGCCTATCCCACCGCCATCGGCGCCAAGGTGGCGAGTCCCGGCCGCCCGGCCGTGGCCTATGTCGGCGACGGCGCCTGGGGGATGTCCCTGCAGGAGACCCTGACCGCCGTGCGCGAGAACATCCCGGCCGTGGCGGTCGTCTTCAACAACGGCCAGTGGGGTGCCGAGAAGAAGAACCAGGTCGACTTCTACGCCGACCGCTATGTCGGCACCAACCTCGAGAACCCGAGCTTCGCCGGCATCGCCCGGGCCATGGGTGCGAACGGCATCACCGTCGACGCCCCGGACCAGATCGGCACGGCGCTCGAGGAAGCAATTGCCTCGGGCCGGCCTTCCGTGCTGGAGATCATGGTGACCCAGGAGCTGGGCGAGCCCTTCCGCCGTGATGCCTTGAAGAAGCCGCACCGCCTCCTGCCCAAATACCAAGCCTACACCGTGGCGGCCGAATAGCGGCCGCCCACTAGGGAGAACACATGTGAGCCAACAGACCATCCTCGCCGCCGTCGCCGGCGCCCTGCTGCTGGCGCAGGTCGACACCGCCGCGGCCCAGGACCAGCCGCAGGGCGCCTTCGTCGAGCAGGTGGCCGCGGTCTCGGCCCTCGTCCACGACGTCGATCTCACCACCCGCCAGGTGCTGCTGGAGTTCGGCCAGGGCGAGTTCGTCACCATCGTCGCCCCGGAGGAGGTCCGCAACCTGCCCCAGGTCGAGGTCGGCGACACCGTCAACCTCGCCTTCTATGGGGGCATCGCCGCCAGCCTGACGCCGGCCGGTGGGGAGCCCTTGCCGACCGACGTGAGCGAGGCGCTGGTCCGGGCGGAGGAGGGCCAGCGCCCGGCCGGCGCCGCGCTGAGCCAGCTCACCACCACCGTCACCTTCGACGCCTACGATGCCGAGACCAACGTCGTCACCTTCACCGGCCAGAGCGGCCTGCAGCGGCAGGTCGAGGTCCAGGACCCGGAGATGCGCGCCTTCGTCGAGACGCTGGGCGCCGGCGACCAGGTCGACGTCACGGTGATCGAGATCATCGCCCTCGAGGTCGAGTAGCCATCAGCCGCGTCAGCCGCCCGCCAGCACCCGCCGCACGATCGGCCGGGTGGGCGAGCGGCGGGCGACCTCGACGAAGCCCTGGTCGAGGAAGGCCCGGAGCGTGCCGACATAGAGCTCGCCCGGATAGGGCTTGCGGTCGAGATCGAGCGGATAGGCCTCGACGATCAGGGCACCGCGCTCCTGGGCATGCGCCACCGCCGCCGCGATCAGCCGCCGCATCAGCCCCTGCCGCCGCGCCTCCCTGACGATCACGAAGCAGGTGATCGCCCAGACCGGCCGATCGTCCACCGGTGCGAGATTGCGCGACCGGGCCAGCCGCCCCATGGCGGCGCGTGGCGCGATCCCGCACCAGCCGACCGGCCGGCCGTCGCGATAGGCGACCAGGCCCGGCACGGCACCGCCCGCGACCTCGGCCTCCAGCCACAGCCGGTTGCCGCCGTCCTGCCGCCCGGCCCGATAGTCGGCATTCGTCCGATACCACCAGGCGCACCAGCAACGTCGCGCATCGCCGCAAGCGCCGATCACCGCCGCGATGTCGGCGAGCCGTTCGGCGGCGGCGGGAGCGACGATCAATCCGGGCGCCTCGCGCTTCATGGCGGTCAGCTTACCGCAAACGTAAGCGAACGCCATGCACCTCCCGACCCTTTGCCCAGTTGCGCGTGATCTGGCATGCAGGAGCATCGCCGGCCGGTCCGGCCCGATCGAGCAGCGGAGCATGCAGCCGAGTGAAGCCGTGGTCCTCATGGCGCCGCGCCAGATGCCGGCTTGAAGCGCCGGCGCGGCTCGGCCTCCTGCTCGCCGTCGGCCTGCTCCTGGTGCCGCCGCCGGCCGGCGCCGCGACGCTCGCCTGGCCGCCCGAGACCATCAGGATCGGTCGGCTGGCGCTCGCCTACGCCGACCTCGCGGTGAACCTGAGTCGGGTCGAGATCGGCTGGCGGGCGGAACAGCCCATCGCCATCAGCGTCGACCGCATCCAGGGGCCGCCCGGCATGGCCCCGTTCTGGGCCTCGGCCCGGCTGCGGCCGGCGGCCGCCGGCTGGGGCCTGACCGGCGTCGTCGCGACCGGCCCCGGCGACGTCGTGCTGCGCCTCGAGGGCTCGGGCCTCGGCGGCGAGCGCCCGCGGCTGCAGCTGCGCAGCGAGCCCGTCCGCTTCGTCCGCGGCGGGCTGCAGCCGGGGCGCCTCTGGCCTGACCTCCGCACCTCGGTCGCCGACGTGGCCGGCACCCTGCAGCTGACGCTCGACTGGCCGGACGGCGGCGGCGTGCTCACCCTCGAAGCACTGGAGCTCGCCACCGCCTATGGCCCGCTCGGGCCGATGGACGGCCGGATCGAGCTGGACCGGCTGTGGCCGCCCCGCACCGCCAGGCCGCAGCAGCTCCGCGTCGAGGGCCTGCTGCTCGCCCCGCTGGTGGAAGGCTTCGAGATCGCCGCATTGGGTGCGGAGGGAACCATCGACGCCGATCTGCGCTTCAGCTTCACCGAGGCGGGCCGGCTGTTCATCGACGAAGGCCGCCTGGTGGCCCGCGGGCCCGGTGTGCTCCGCTACCGCGACCCCGAGCCGCCGGCCATGCTCGCCGGCCAGGGGCAAGGGGTCGACCTGCTGTTCACCGCCCTTGCCGACTTCCGCTACCAGTCGCTCACCGCTATCCTGCGCGGGCATGTCGACGACGAGCTGACCGTCGAGCTGCAACTCCGCGGGTCCAATCCCGAGCTGTACGAGGGCCATCCCATTGAGCTCAACGTCAATCTCGAAGCCCCGATCCTGCCGCTGGCGCTCGCCGGCCGCGACGCGCTGGAGCTGCCGGACGTCGTTCGACGGGCCCTCGAGCGCAACAGGTGAGCGGCGGCCCCTCGGCGCCCTGGCGCTCGCGTTGCTCGCCCTGGTCGCCGCCGCCTGCCAGCCGCGGGTCCAGCTCGAGGCTCCGAAGGACCCGATCGTCATCAACCTCAACGTCAAGATCGAGCAGGAGGTTCGGGTCCGCGTCGAGCGCGACCTCGAGGACCTGCTCGACGACCCCGAGCTGTTCGGAGGCTAGCGCCCGTGATTGCACCCAACGCCACCAGACGCGGCATGCTGCGCGCCGGCCTCGCCATCGCGCTCGCCGCATCGCCACTCGCTCTCTTCGCCCGCCCGGCCGCTGCCGAGGACCTCGCCCAGGCCAAGCGCGACGGCTGGCTCGGCGAGCGCATCGACGGCTTCCTCGGCGTCGTCAGGGCCGACACGCCCGGCGACGTCCGCGCCATGGCCGACCAGATCAACGCGCGGCGGCGCGAGGAGTACGGGCAGATCGCCCAGCGCCAGGGGGTGCCGCTCGAGGCCGTGGCGCAGCTCGCCGGCCAGAAGCTGATCGACCGCGCCGGGCGCGGCGAATGGGTGCTCGGGGCGGACGGCAACTGGCGGCAGAAATAGGCCGCTCTTTTGGACGAGCCGCAAAAGCCGCTGCTCGAGATCCAGCTCTCGCGCCACTTCACCGCCTGGCTCGCCGAGACCGGCATAGCCCTCGCCTTCACCACCTACCAGACCGGCAAGCTCTTCCTCCTCGGCCTCCAGCCCGACGGCCGCCTCTCGGTCTTCGAGCGCACCTTCAACCGCGCCATGGGCTTGGCCGTCCACGACTCGCCGCAAGGCGGGCGCCAGCTCTACCTGTCGACCCTCTTCCAGCTCTGGCGCTTCGACGACGCGCTCGAGCCCGGCCAGGGCCACCAGGGCTATGACCGCCTCTACGTCCCACGCCTCGCCTGGACGACGGGCGATCTCGACATCCACGACGTGGCCGTGCTCGCCGACGGCTCCGCCGTCTTCGTCAACACCCTCTTCTCCTGCCTCGCCTGCCCCGATGCCGCCACCAGCTTCCGCCCGCTCTGGCGCCCGCCCTTCATCAGTCGCCTCGCCGCCGAGGACCGCTGCCACCTCAACGGCCTCGCCATGGCCGACGGCCGCCCCGCCTACGTCACCGCCGTCGCCCGCTCGGACGTAGCCGACGGCTGGCGCGACCGGCGGACCGGCGGCGGCATCGTCGTCGATGTCGCGACCGGCGCGACGGTGCTGCAGGGCCTGGCCATGCCGCATTCGCCCCGGCTGCACGACGCCGGCGACGGCACGCGGCTCTGGCTGCTCGATTCCGGCACCGGCCGCTTCGGCCACGCCGACCCGGCTACCGGTGGCTTCGAGCCGGTCGCCTTCTGCCCCGGCTATGCCCGCGGTCTCGCCTGCCACGGCCGTTTCGCCGTGATCGGCCTCTCCCGCCCGCGCGACAACAAGACCTTCGCGGGCCTGCCCCTCGACGCCGCCCTCGAACGGCACGGTGCCGTCGCCCGCTCGGGCCTGCTCGTCGTCGACCTCCTCACCGGCGACGCCGTCCACTGGCTGCGGCTGGAGGGCATCGTCGAGGAGCTCTACGACGTCGCCATCCTCCCCCACACCCGCCGCCCGATGGCGCTCGGCCTCAAGACCGACGAGATCCGGCGGACGATCACGATCGGCGCGCCGGCTGCCCTCGCCCCCGCCTGAGCGGCCCGCGCAGGCCCTCCCGGAGCTTGCATCATCCGGCCCGAGCCTTACCTCTCGAAGGGTAACCCATGTGAGAATCGTGAATTCGGAGAGGTTCGTGCGCATCGTTTTTTCCGCCTTGATCGCTGTGTGCCTCGCTTGCGGCGGCAGCCTGGCTCAGGCGCAGGAGGTCACGGCCGACGACCTGCGCGATGCCGAGCTGCCGCCGGCGGAGCGGATCTGCGACCTCGAGATCGCCCGCGTGGAGGCGATCCTCGACGCGAACCTCGACAGCTTCGGCCGCATGCAGCAGGGCCGCCTGCGCAGCCAGCTCGACGAGGCGCAGGCCTTTTGCGACGACGGCAACGAGGCCATGGCCGCCATCCGCCTCGAGGCCGTCACGGCGGTCGTCGAGGTGACGGCACCCACCGACTGAGCGCTTAACCGGGGCTTAACCGCTGCCGGGTAGCTTCGCCGGGCAAGGCCGGGCGCCGTGCCGGGCAGGGCGTGCCCACCGGCCCGGCCGGCTGCAATCTCGGGTGGTGGCGGCTCGCACTTGTCGTTAACGTGGGGTCCGATAGTGCTCGATTCATCGACGGCGGTTGGCGCTGGCATGGCCTTCGATCCCCTCTTCTCGCCACTACCGGCCGCGACCGCGGCGCCGGGCCGGCCTCCGGCCGCGCCCGAGCTCGTGCTCACCAATGCCCGGCTGGTGCTGGAGGACCGCGTCGTGCGCGGCACCGTGGTGGTCCGCGGCGCAGGGATCGCCGTCGTCGACGCGGCGCCCAGCCACCTCGCCGCCGCCATCGACTGCGCCGACGACTACCTCCTGCCCGGGCTGGTCGACGTCCACACCGACAACCTGGAGAAGCATTTCCAGCCGCGCAGCGGGGTGACCTGGGATGCCACCGGCGCCGCCATCGCGCATGACGGCCAGGTCGCGGCCTCGGGCATCACCACGGTGTTCGACAGCCTGACCATCGGTGCGGCCGACGGCTGGGACATCCGGGCCGAGATGATCGCACCCATGCTGGCCGGGCTCGACGAGGCCAGGCGGCACGCCATGCTGCGGGTCGACCACCGGCTGCACCTGCGCTGCGAGGTCACCCATCCCCTCATCGTCGACGAGCTCGAGAGCCATGCGCGGGCGCACCGGGTCGACATGCTGTCGCTCATGGACCACGCGCCGGGCGACCGCCAGTCCCCGGACGTCGCCGCCTACCGGGCGCGCTACCTGCGCATCTTCCAGGGCGACCCGGCCCGGGTCGACGCGCATGTCGAGCGCCTGATCACCGCCTCGCGCGAGCTCGCCCCGGCCAATCGCCGGGCCCTCGCCCGGCTCGCCCTGGAGCGCGGCATCCCGCTCGCCACCCACGACGACGCCAGCCCGGCGCATGTCGAGGAGGCGGTAGCGCTCGGCGCCGTGTTCAGCGAGTTCCCGACCACCCGGGCGGCGGCCGCCCGGGCGAGCGAGCTCGGCCTCGCGACGCTGATGGGCACGCCCAACCTGCTGCGCGGCGGCTCGCACTCCGGCAACGTCGCGGCCGGCGAGCTGGCAGCGGCCGGGCTCCTCGATCTCCTGGCCTCCGACTACATCCCGGCCAGCCTGCTGAAGGGCGCCTTCCGCCTGGCCGAGCCACCCTACGGCCTGCCCCTGCCGGCCGCGATCGCCATGGTGACCAGCCGGCCCGCCGCCGTGGCCGGCCTCGCCGACCGCGGCCGCATCGCACCCGGCCTGCGCGCCGATCTCCTCCGCGTCCGCACGGTCAACGGCCGGCCGATCGTGCGCGGCGTGCTCGTCGAGGGGCAGCGGGTTGCCTGACCGGGCGGCCGCGGCGCATCGCTACGCCGTCTACTATGCCGCCCCGCCCGACAGCCCGCTCGAGCGCTTCGGCACGGGCTGGCTCGGCCGCCACCACCGCACCGGCGAGCGGCTCCCCCAGCCGGCGCTGCCCGGCCTCGCCGCCGAGCGCCTCGCCGCCCTGACCGCCTCGCCGCGCCGCTACGGCTTCCACGGCACGCTGAAGGCACCGTTCCGCCTCGCCGAGGGGCGGACCTCGGCAGCGCTGCACGCCGCCGTCGCGGCCTTCGCCGCAGAACGCACCCCGTTCGCCCTCGAGCCCCTGGTGATCAGCGACCTGAAGGGCTTCCTCGCCTTCGTGCCCGCCGGCCCGGCGGCGGCGCTCGACGCCCTGGCCCGGGCCTGCGTGCGCGGGTTCGAGCCGTTCCGCGCACCGCTCACCACCGAGGAGCGCAACCGCCGCCCGCTCGACCGGCTCAGTGCCCGGCAGCTCGCGCAGCTCGAGCGCTACGGCTACCCCTACGTCCTCGACGACTTCGCCTTCCACATGACGCTGACCGAACGGCTCGGCGCGGCCGACAAGGCGACCCTGCTGCCGCATCTGCAGGCCATCGCCCGGCCGCTCGCGGCCGAGCCCTTCGTCGTCGACGCCGTCGCCGTCTACGAGGAGCCGACCAAGGGCGCCGATTTCGTCATGACGGCGCGCTACGGTTTCGGGAGCCGCTGACCCGGCTGTCACACGAGGGTCAAACGACGCCGCTAGAACACCTCCAGTTCAAAGCGGCGCGATCGTCGAGCCGGGCGCATGGCCGGCCGGCTTGCCCAGTGGCGGCTGCCGGCTGCGGCGACGCGCGCCGCAACCGGCACGCTCGACCGCCGCCCGCCTTGAGCCCGATGCCGAGCGAGCGGCTCGGCCCGGAGGCAACCCGACGAGCGGAGCACGCCGAATGAACGACTACGAGCGCGACTACCCGGACTACACCCGGGCCATGGGCTACGAGCACGGCGACGAGCCGCCCTGCAACACCTCGAGGAACCCGACCTTCTACGCGGTGATGGACGGCCACATCAAGCGCCGGAGATTCCTCATGGGCGGCATCGCCGCCCTCTCGACCGGCCTGTTCGGCTCGGCGCTCCTGGGCAAAGGGGCGTCGGCGCAGTCGGCCGACGCCAAGAGCCTCCTCGGCTTCAAGGCGGTGCCGATCAGCTTCGACGACACCGTCGTCGTGCCGGAGGGCTACAAGGTCCAGGTCCTGGGCGCCTGGGGCGAGCCGATCGCCGGCGACATGCCCGCCTGGAAGCCCGGCGCGCAGAGCGGTGCCGAGCAGGGCCTGCAGATCGGCCAGCACCATGACGGCATGCACTACTTCCCGATCGACGGCTCGTCCGAGGACGGCCTCCTGGTCGTCAACCACGAGTATGTCGAGCCGCGCTTCATCCATGCTGCGAACTGGCAGGGCCAGCCGGTCGGTGAGAGCGACGTCGTCTACGACGCCGAGGGCAAGCGCGACGACGACGAGGTGCTGGCCGAGATCAACGCCCACGGCGTCTCGATCTACCGGACCACGAAGCAGGCCGACGGCAGCTGGGCGATCGTCGCCGACCCGCACAACCGGCGCATCACCGCCGGCACGCCCATGGCGATCGCCGGCCCGGTGCGCGGCTCGGACCACGTCCGCACCAAGTACAGCCCGGACGGCACGGCGACCCGCGGCACGCTCAACAACTGCGCCCACGGCGTGACGCCCTGGAACACCTACCTCACGGCCGAGGAGAACTGGGCCGGCTACTTCGCCAACACCGACACCGTCGACCAGAAGCCGGACCTGCCGCGCGAGCACGCCCGCTACGGCGTCTCCAGCAACCCGCAGGGCGGCCGCTACGGCTGGCACCTGGCGAAGTCCGGTGCCGACGAGTTCGTGCGCTTCAACGCGTCGACCATCGGCGCCTCGGCGACCGAGGACTATCGCAACGAGCCCAACGGCTTCGGCTGGATGGTCGAGATCGATCCGTTCAACCCCGAGTCGACGCCGGTCAAGCGCACCCATCTCGGCCGCTTCGCGCACGAGGGCGTGGTGTTCGCCCCGGCCGTCGAGGGGGCGCCCGTCGTCTGCTACTCGGGCGATGACGCGCGCTTCGAGTACATCTACAAGTTCGTCTCGGCCGACGTCTATCGCCCCGGCGAGACCGACGGCTCGATCCTCGACAGCGGCACGCTCTACGTCGCCCGCTTCAACGATGACGGCACCGGCGAGTGGATCGCGCTGGTGCCGGGCCGCAACGGCCTGACGCCGGCCAATGGCTTCGCCGATCTCGCCGACATCCTGGTCAACACCCGCCTCGCCGGCGATTTCGTCGGGGCCACCAAGATGGATCGGCCGGAATGGGGCACGGTCGACCCCTCGAACGGTGACGTCTACTTCACCCTGACCAACAACTCGCGCCGCACCCAGGCCCAGGTCGATCCCGTCAACCCGCGGGCCCAGAACAATTTCGGCCACATCGTGCGCTGGAATTACGAGAACGGCGACCACACCCGCGCCCGGTTCGACTGGGATCTCTTCGTGATCGCGGGTACCCCGCAGCAGTCGGCGACCTTCGAGGGTGCTGCGCTCAACGAGGACAGCATGTTCGCCTGCCCGGACGGCATCTGGTGCGACGCCGACTCGCGGCTCTGGATCCAGACCGACATGGGTGACATCGGCCCCGACTACAGCGGCCCGTTGAAGGACTTCGGGATGAACGGGATGCTGGCCGGTGATCCGCGCAGCGGCGAGATCCGCCGCTTTCTGACCGGTCCCTGGGGCCAGGAGTGCACGGGCGTGATTGCCACCCCTGACCAGCGGACGCTGTTCGTCAACTTCCAGCACCCTGGCGCGCACGCCACGCCCGAGCAGTTCGCCGCCGGCGACATGGGCTCGACCTGGCCGGACGGCGACGCCGCCATCCCGCCGCGCTCGGCCACGATCGTCATCACCCGCGAGGACGGCGGCGTGATCGGCGCCTGACCCGGCCCGCTATCGCCCGACCGGTGCGGCCCCGGCATCCCGGGGCCGCACTTTTTTTGCCCGGTGCTTGGAATCCCTCTTGTCATTGAACTGTCATTTTCGCTTCATGGTGCGGTCGCGTTGATCCCAGCGGCCTTGCGGTCGCTCTCGACGCGCAACGATCCGATCAGGGGGAAACACCATGACCAAGACGACGCTCGAGACGACACGCGCGCGTCTCGCCGAGGCGGCCGACGACGCAGGACGAAACCCGATGACCAGCCCGACCATCGGCGACGTCATCCATGCGCGCTTCGGCCGCCGGCGCCTGCTGCAGGGCAGCCTCGCCGTGACCGCGATCAGCGCCACCCTCGGTCCGCTGGCCCTTGCGGCCTCCCGCCCGGCACGCGCCGCGACGCCGAGCTTCGGCTTCGCCGAGCTTGCCGCCGGTGTCGACGAGACCCACCACGTGGCCGCGGGCTACAAGGCCGACGTCCTCATCCGCTGGGGCGACCCGCTCTTCGCCGACGCGCCCGAGTTCGACCCGATGAACCAGACCGCCGAGGCCCAGCAGAAGCAGTTCGGCTACAACAACGACTTCCTCGGCTACTTCCCGATCGACGGCAGCGCCGAGCACGGCCTGCTCGGGGTCAACCACGAGTACACCAACGAGGAGCTCATGTTCCCGGGGATCTCGGGCCAGATCACCAAGGACGAGCCCCTGGGCTACGCGACGCAGGAGCTCGTCGACATCGAGATGGCGGCACATGGCGGTGCCGTCGTCGAGGTGATCCGCGAGAACGGCCAGTGGCGCTACGTCAAGGACAGCCCCTACAACCGCCGGCTGACGATGAGCGAGGGCCACACGGCGATGGAGCTGACCGGCCCGGCCGCCGGCCACGACCGGCTCAAGACCGCGGCCGACCCGGAGGGCCGGACGGTCTGGGGCATGGTCAACAACTGCGCCGGCGGGCAGACGCCCTGGGGCACCTGGCTCTCCGCGGAGGAGAACTTCCACGGCTACTTCACGGGCGAGCTCCCGGAGGGTCATGCCGAGGCGGCCAACCACGAGCGCTACGGCGTGCCCGGCAATTCCTACGCCTGGGGCAGGTTCCACGACCGCTTCGACATCTCGAAGGAGCCCACCGAGCCCAACCGGTACGGCTGGATCGTCGAGATCGACGTCTACGACCCGACCTCGACGCCCAAGAAGCGGACCGCGCTCGGCCGCTTCAAGCACGAGTGCGCCACGCCCATGGTCATGGCCGACGGCCGGGTCGCGATCTACTCGGGCGACGACGAGCGCTTCGACTACATCTACAAGTTCGTGACCGCCGGCCGGTACGACCCGGACAACCGCGAGCACAACCTGACCCTCCTGGACGAGGGTGAGCTCTCGGTCGCCCGCTTCGACGCCGACGGCACCATGGAGTGGCTGCCACTGGTGCACGGGCAGGGCCCGCTCACCGCCGAGAACGGCTTCGCCAGCCAGGCCGACGTGGTCATCGAGGCCAGGCGCGCCGCCGACCTCCTGGGCGCCACGCCCATGGACCGGCCGGAGGACGTCGAGCCCAATCCGAAGACCGGCAAGGTCTACGCCATGCTGACCAACAACACCCGGCGCAAGCCCGAGCAGGTGGATGCCGCCAACCCGCGGGCCGAGAACGCCTTCGGCCACATCGTCGAGATGACCCCGCCGGACGGCGACCACGGCGCCCGGCAGTTCACCTGGGAGATCCTCGTGCAGTGCGGCGATCCGTCGATCGCCGAGGTGGGGGCGACCTTCAGCTCGGCCACCACCAAGGACGGCTGGTTCGGCATGCCGGACAACTGCGCCTTCGACGGCGAAGGCCGGCTCTGGATCTCGACCGACGGCAACAGCGACGAGGGCACCGGGCGCTCCGACGGGCTCTGGGCGATGGAGACCGAGGGCGAGGCGAGGGGCACCTCGAAGCACTTCTTCCGCTGCCCGGTCGGTGCCGAGCTCTGCGGTCCGGTGTTCACGGCGGACGACCGCTCGCTCTTCGTGGCGGTGCAGCACCCGTCCGACGACACCGACGCCTGGACCGCCTTCGGCCGGCTCTCCACCTTCGAGGATCCCGGCACCCGCTGGCCGGACTTCCAGGCCGGGATGCCGCCGAGGCCGTCGATCGTGGTCGTGACCAAGGAGGACGACGGCGTCATCGGCAGCTGACGCCAGAAACCCGACGACGGAGATGGACCCGGCCCGGCCGGGTCCATTTTCTCCCGGGCGCCGCCGGCGGCGGCAGGCGCCAGAGTCCGGCCGATGCCCGTGTCGTTTTCCGAAAGGGGCCACGCGTGTTATCATGCGCGGCTCCGGAGGAAGGCGAATGCCGGACCTCTATCTTCGAATCGCCGAAGAGGCCGACGATGTCCTGGCAACCATCGCGGCGTCGATGGACAAGCGTGCCGCGGAGCCCGCGATGCAGCGGATCGCGGCCCGCTATCTTGGCCGGCTCGACCGCAGGGGCGGTGATGTCCTGGAAATCGGCTGCGGCAACGGCGCGAGCACGGCCCTGCTGCTGCAGCACCTGGCGCCGGCCCGCCTCGTCGGCATCGACCCGGCACCGGGACTGCTGGGTCGCGCCAGCGCGCGGCATGGACGGCTGCCGGCGGTGACCTTCGCGGTCGGCGACGCGGTCGCCACCGGCCAGCCCGACGCCGCCTTCGACGTCGTTGTGGCGCACACCGTCTTCTCGCATCTGGCGGCTCCGGAGGCCGCCCTCGTCGAAGCCTTCCGAGTCCTGCGGCCGGGCGGCCGGATCGCCGTCTTCGACGGTGACTACGCCACCAACACGGTGGCCCTCTTCGACGGCGACCCGCTGCAGACGGCGATGGGCATGGTCCAGCGCAACCTGATCCACGACCCCTTCATCATGCGCCGCCTCGCCGGGCTCGCGAGAGCCGCCGGCTTCGTGGTGTGCGGGATCGAGGCCCACGGCTACGTCCAGACCGACCAGCCCGACTACCTCTTGAGCCTGATCGCCCGCGGCGCCGCCGCGGCCACCCGCAACGGCGAGATCGGCCGGGACCTCGCCGCCGGGTTCGAGCGGGAGGCGGCCCGCCGCGTCGCCGAGGGCACGTTCTACGGTGCCATCCTGTTCGTCAGCCTGATCGCCGAGAAGCCGGCCGCCGCCTGACGCGCTCAGCCGCCGGCCGCCCTCACGATCACCTCCGCACTGCGGGTCAGGGCGGCGTTCTCGGCGTGGCTCAGGGTCGGCCAGATCGTGCCTGTGACCCCCGGCCGGCCGAGCACCCGCGGCAGCGACAGCGCCACCGGCCCCACCCCCTCGATCTCGTCGCCGAGCATCGAGACGGTCAGGACCGACTGCTCGTTGCGGCCGATCGCCCGGCAGATGCGCACGAGGCCGCCGGCGATGCCGTACCAGGTGGCCCCCTTGCCCTCGATGATCCGGTAGGCGGCGCGCCTGGTGCCCTCGTCGATCCGCGCCTTGGCGGCGGCGTCCAGCGGCCGGCCGATCTGCCGGGCATACTCCTCGACGGTGACCGAGCCCACGTCCGAGATCGACCAGCAGAGCACCTCGCTGTCGCCGTGCTCGCCCAGCACGTAGCCGTGCACCGACTTGGGCGAGACGTCGAGATGCCGGCCCAGGAGCGCACGGAAGCGGGCGGTGTCGAGGATCGTGCCGGAGCCGATGACCCGTGACGAGGGCAGGCCCGAGAGCCGGGTCGCCACCATGGTCATGACGTCGACCGGATTGGTGGCGATCAAGAGGATCGCGTCGGGCGCCGCCCGCAGGCTCTGCGGGACGACGTCGGCGAAGACCGCGGTGTTGCGCTCGAGCAGCTCGAGCCGGGTCTCGCCCGGCTTCTGGCTGACCCCGGCGGCGATGATCACCACCTCCGACCCGGCGAGATCGGCATAGTCGCCGGCCCGGACGGTGACGATGTGGGTGAACGGCGTCGCGTGCAGGATGTCCTCGGCCTCGGCCACGGCGCGCCTGGCGTCCCGGTCGACCAGCACCACATGGCTCGCCGCACCCGCCACGACGAGCGCGTTGGCGGCCGCACTGCCGACCATCCCGGCCCCCACGATCCCGACCTTCATGTCCCCTCCGCCGCCGACGCCCGAGGCCGGGATCGGCCTCGCGGCCCCGATCGTCGGGCAAGGTGCGCCCCGGGTCAACCGGGCCTGGATGTGGCCTTGCCGGACCGGAGCGCCGGCGCTATCGAGCGCTCTGCGAGCGGCAGGCGGCCGCCGATCGCCGGAGGTGCAGGGGTTGAGCATCGGCCTGCTCGGGCTGATCGACGACGTGGTCGGCATCGCCCGGCTCGCCGCCGCCTCGCTCGACGACGTGACCGCCCAGGCCGGCCGCGCCGGGGTGAAGGTCGCCGGCGTGGTGGTCGACGACGCCGCGGTCACACCGCGCTACGTCGTCGGCTTCGCCGCCTCGCGCGAGCTGCCGATCATCGCCCGGATCACGCTGGGCTCGCTGCGCAACAAGCTGCTCGTGCTCCTGCCCGCGGCCCTGCTGCTCAGCGTCCTGGCACCCTGGGCGATCACGCCGCTGCTGATGGCGGGCGGGCTCTATCTCTGCTTCGAGGGTGCGGAGAAGGTGCTCGAGGCACTCGGCTGGCACCACGCCGACGCCGGCGCGCACGGTGCGGCCGCCGCCCGCGAGGGGCATCTCCCGGCCACGCTCCTCGACCCCGCGGAGGAGGAGCGGCGCGTCGCCGGTGCCATCCGCACGGATTTCGTCCTCTCGGCCGAGATCATGGCGATCACGCTCGCCAGCGTCGCCGCCAGCCCGTTCGTCACGCAGGCGCTGGTCCTGGCCGTCGTCGGCGTCGTCGTCACGCTCGCCGTCTACGGCGTGGTGGCGCTCATCGTGAAGGCCGACGATGCCGGCATGGCGCTCGCGGCCCGCGACGGCCCGCTGACCGGCCCGCTCGGCCGCGCGCTGGTCCGGGCGATGCCCGCCGCACTCACCCTCCTGAGCATCGTCGGCACCGCCGCCATGCTCTGGGTCGGCGGCGGCATCGTCCTGCACGGCCTCGGCGAGTTCGGCTGGCACGCCCTGCCGGCGGCAGTCCACCACCTGGCGGCCGGTGCTGCACGCCCGCTCGGCGGCTTGGGCGCGGTGGCCGAATGGCTGGTGGAGGCGCTCACCGCCGGCGTGCTCGGCCTGCTGCTCGGCGGGCTGGCCGCGGCCGCCGTCGCCGCCGGGCGCCGCTGAGCGCCTAGTCGATCTGCGCCAGCAGCTCGGGCGCGGTCACCAGCGCCCGGACCCCGTGCGCGTGGTCCTCCCCGAACACGTTGCCGGCCGCGGCCCAGGCGTGCAGCGAGCCGATGTCGAGCCGGGCGCAGGCCGGCCGCACGCTCCAGGTCACCTGCAGCGGCGAGCACACCGCCTGCGAGTAGTCCGGCCCGGTCGTCGAGCCCGCGAACACGACCGGATCGCCGGTATCGGCGGGCAGGGCCTGCGGCTGATGCCGGCCGTCCACCATGTCGCCGGCCGGGACGAAAGCGGCGAAGTCGAGCGCCGCCGGGTCGTTGACCAGGAGAAAGACCTGCGCCTCGACCCGCAGCTGCGGGTTGGCGCAGCTCTCGCTCAGGCAGGCGCCCAGACCCGGCCCCGGGGCCACGTCGCAGGACGAGAAGACCCAGTGCACCTCGATCGTATCGCCGGGTGCGACGCCCCGGAAGGCTCCCCGGCCGCCGGCCGGGTCGGCGCGCTCGGCAGCGGTGAGCGCAGCACTCTCGTTGCAGCGAAACCCGCCATCGGGCCCCTCGCCGGCGAGCACCGCGAATCCCGGCCCCTTGTGCTCGGCATGGCGGTGCAGGTGGATGTTGCAGAGGTTGAGCCGCGACGCCGGCGGTGCCGGCGCGAACGCCCGGGCGTTGCTGCCGGCGGGGCTCGCGATGTCCCGGGGTGCCTGCGGCCCGAACCCGAGGCAGATCTCCTGGCCAGCGGCCGGTGCCGCGGCGGCGACCAGCAGGCCGATGCCGATCGAGAATGCCCTGCCCATGTCCTGATCGTCCTTCGCTGTCGTTCTATGCTACCGTGAGTAGAGAACGCCTTCGCCATCGCTTGTAAAGGGGCATGCCGCCGGCGCGCCGACGGCCGGCGGGCCGCTTTTTGCCAAACCGGGCCGGGCCGCCTATGGTGGGGCCATTCCTGCGTCGGTCTGGCCGGGCGGCCGCACCCGGCGCTACGCCTTTAGTCGAGCAATCACGGGAACAGCGTCACATGTGCGGCATCTGCGGCGACCTCCGCTTCGATGGCAGCGAGGCCTCGGCCGAATCCATCTCGACCATGATGCGGGTCATGGTGCCACGCGGCCCGGACGGCGGCGGCATGCTGGTCAGGAACGGCACCGGCTTCGGCCACCGCCGGCTCAAGATCATCGACCTCTCCGAGAAGGCCGCGCAGCCGATGACCGACGGCGAGCTCGGCCTCTCGATCGCCTTCAACGGCTGCATCTACAACTATCCCGAGTTGCGCGCCGAGCTCGAGGCCAGTGGCTACCGCTTCTTCTCGACCGGCGACACCGAGGTGATCCTCAAGGCGTATCACGCCTGGGGGAAGCACTGCGTCGATCGCTTCAAGGGCATGTTCGCCTTCGCCATCGAGGAGCGGGATTCCGGCCGCGTCGTCCTCGCCCGCGACCGCTTCGGCATCAAGCCGCTCTACCTCGCCGAGAGCCGTGGCCGCGTCCGCTTCGCCTCGTCGCTGCCGGCCCTGCTCGCCACCGGTGACATCGACACCACGATCGACCGCGTCGGCCTCGCCCACTACATGAGCTTCCACGCCGTGGTGCCGCCGCCGCGCACCATTCTCGCCGGCATCCAGAAGCTGCCGCCGGCGACCATCCGCACCTACGAGCCGGACGGCACCTTCAAGGACGAGACTTACTGGCGGCTCGAGTTCCACCGCACGGTCGAGGACATCGAGCGCCCGTTCGACGACTGGCGGGACATGGTGCTGGAATCGCTCCGCACCGCCGTCAGGCGCCGCATGGTGGCCGACGTGCCGGTCGGCGTCCTGCTTTCCGGTGGCGTCGATTCGAGCGTCATCGTCGGGCTCCTGGCCGAGATGGGCCAGCAGGATCTCAACACCTTCTCGATCGGCTTCGAGGAGGCGCACGGCGAGAAGGGCGACGAGTTCGTCTATTCCGACCTCATCGCCGAGACCTACGGCACGAAGCACCACAAGATCTTCGTCCCCTCGGCCGAGCTGCTCACGGCGCTGCCGGAGACCATTGCGGCGCAAAGCGAGCCCATGGTCTCCTACGACAATGTCGGCTTCTTCCTCCTCTCCCGCGAGGTGGCGAAGCACATCAAGGTGGTGCAAAGCGGGCAGGGGGCGGATGAGGTCTTCGCCGGCTACCACTGGTACCCGCCCTTGACCGCGTCCAACGACCCGGTCGGCGACTACGCCCGTGTCTTCTTCGACCGCGACTACCGGAAGCTCGCGGCCCACCTGGCACCCGACTACCTGACCGACAGCGACGAGGCCCTGGACTTCGTCCGCCAGGCCATGGCGCTCCCGGGTGCGGATCAGGCCGTCGACAAGGCGCTCAGGCTCGACACCACCGTCATGCTGGTCGACGACCCGGTCAAGCGCGTCGACAACATGACCATGCGCCACGGCCTCGAGGCCCGCGTGCCCTTCCTCGACCACGACCTGGTCGAGCTCGCCGCCCGCATCCCGGCCGAGCACAAGCTCGTGCATGGCGGCAAGGGCGTGTTGAAGGAGGCCGCCCGCAAGGTCATCCCGGCAGCCGTGATCGACCGCAAGAAGGGCTATTTCCCGGTCCCGGCGCTGAAATACATCGCCGGCCCCTATCTCGACATGGTCAGGACCACGCTCACCAACCGGGCGGCCCGCGAGCGCGGCCTCTTCCAGCCGGCCTATCTTGATACGCTGTTCGCCGATCCCACCAGCCACATCACGCCGCTGCGCGGCTCCGAGCTCTGGCAGGTCGCGGTGCTCGAGATGTGGCTGCAGCAGCACGGTATCTGACATGGGCCAGGAACCAGGGACCGCCGCCGCGACCGAGGCCAAGAACGCCGTCGTCGACATGGGCTGGGGCCGGCTGATCTTCGGCCAGACCTTCGCCGATCCCGCCGCCCTCGTCACCGCGATCCAGGCCGAGGGGCCCGGTCGGCGGGACATCGCCGCCTACATCACCGATCCGCACGTCGTCCTGGCCCAGGCGCCGCAGGAGCTGTTCCTCGATCCCTCGCACACCTTCCGGCTGCGGCTGGAAGCGCTCAAGGGCGGCCGCAAGCCGCGCGGCTTCACCATCCGCCGGCTCTCCTCGCGCCGCGACGCCGACGAGGTCAACCGCATCTACCTGGCACAGAAGATGGTGCCGGTGGCGCCGGACTTCTTCTGGCAGCGGCGCGACAGCCGGGTAGTCACCTGCCTCGTCGCCGAGGACGACAAGACCGGGCGGATCATCGGCACCGTCATGGGCTGCGACCACGGCCGCGCCTTCGCCGACCCCGAGCACGGCAGCTCGCTCTGGTGCCTCGCCGTCGACCCGCAGACCAGCCGGCCCGGCGTCGGCGAGGCCCTGGTCCGCCATCTCGCCGACCTCCTCCGCCATGCCGGGGCGAGGCAGCTCGACCTCTCCGTGCTGCACGACAACGAGCAGGCGATCGCGCTTTACGAGAAGCTCGGCTTCGCGCGGGTGCCGGTCTTCACCCTCAAGCGCAAGAACCCGATCAACGAGAAGCTCTTCCTCGGCCCCGAGCCGGAGCAGGGCCTCAACCCCTACGCCCGGCTCATCGTCGACGAGGCCCGGCGCCGCGGCATCGGGGTCGAGATCATCGACGCCGAGGGCGGCTTCTTCCGCCTCGTCTCGGGCGGCCGCTCCGTCGCCTGCCGGGAAAGCCTGTCCGAGCT
The DNA here is from genome assembly GCA_964460465.1 of uncultured Geminicoccaceae bacterium. GTDB lineage: Bacteria > Pseudomonadota > Alphaproteobacteria > Geminicoccales > Geminicoccaceae > SLRI01. The sequence goes on from CAYWSB010000004.1 coordinate 78,786, forward strand.
CACCTCGGCCGTCGCCATGAGCCTCTGCGACGACAAGGCCGTCACCCGGCGCATCCTCGAGCGCGCCGGGGTCGTGGTGCCGGCGCAGATGGACGCGGACGACACGGCCGCCATCCCGGCCTTCCTCGCCGAGCACGGCCGCGTCGTCGTCAAGCCGGCCAGGGGCGAGCAGGGCAGGGGCGTCGCCGTCGGCCTGGACTCGCGGGACGCCGTCGAGCGGGCGATCACGGCCGCCCGGCAGCTTTCGGACAAGGTGCTGATCGAGGCCATGGCCGAGGGCCAGGACCTGCGCCTCGTCGTCATCGACTACCGCCTGGTCGCCGCCGCCATCCGCCGCCCGGCCCACATCCTCGGCGACGGCCAGTCCAGGGTCCGCGACCTGATCGAGCGCCAGAGCCGCAGGCGCGCCGCCGCCACCGGCGGCGAGAGCCGCATCCCGCTCGACGCCGAGACCGAGCGCACGCTCGAGGCCGCCGGCTACGGGCTCGACGACGTGCCCGGGAACGGTGTGGAGATCCAGGTCCGGAAGACCGCCAATCTGCACACCGGCGGCACCATCCACGACGTCACCGACAACGTCCACCCGGCACTCGTGCAGGCCGCCGTCCTCGCCGCCCGGACGATCGAGATCCCCGTCGTCGGCATCGACTTCA
>CAYWSB010000005.1:0-71732 GCA_964460465.1 uncultured Geminicoccaceae bacterium
CGATCATGAGCGAGATGCGGGCACCCCAGATGAGGCGCGAGAGGATGTCGCGGCCGTAGACGTCGGTGCCGAGCCAGAAGGTCTCGGACGGCGGCCTGAGGCGATGCAGCAGGCTCTGCTTCAGGGGGTCGTGGGGGGCGATCCAGGGGGCGGCCAGGGCCAGGACGACGACGAGGAGGAAGAGGCCGAGGCCGATCCACGAGGTCTTGTTGCTGTTGAAGGCCTTGAGCGTGTTCCGGCCCGCGGCGGCGAGCTGGACCTGGAAATGCGAGCGGGTCGGGCGGGCCGTGCTCACTTGTATTTCACCCGGGGGTCGATGAGCCCGTAGCTCAGATCGGTGAGCAGGTTCACGGTCACGACGATCAGCGTGTAGATCACCATCATCCCCTGCAGCATGGTGTAGTCGCGCTGGTTCAGGGCACCCACGATGAGCTTGCCGAGGCCCGGGCGGTTGAAGACGATCTCGGTCAGCACCGAGTTGCCGATCAGGATGCCGAGATAGAGGCCGACCACCGTGACGACGGGGATGAGCGCGTTCCTGAGGCAGTGGCGCCAGACGATGACGCCCCAGGGCACCCCCTTGGCGCGCGCGGTGCGGACGAAGTCCTGGCCAAGGACCTCGAGCATGGAGGAGCGCGTCACCCGGGTGATGTAGGCGGCCATGATGAGGCCGAGATTGATGGCCGGCAGCGTGAGGTCGCGGACGCGATCGGCCAGGGTCGTGCCCTGGCCCGAGGAGATGACCGGGAACCAGCGGAGCTGGATGGCGAAGACCAGGAGCAGGAGGATCGCCGAGACGAAGGCCGGGAAGGAGAGGCCCAAGAGCGAGCCCAGGCGGGTGACGTAGTCGGGCAGGGCGTTCCGGTTGATGGCGGCCCAGATGCCGAGCGGGATGCCGATCACCGCACCCAGGACGAGCGAGACGACGGTGAGCTCGATGGTGGCCGGCAGGACGTTGAGGATCTCGGCGATCACCGGGCGGCCGGTGACCATCGAGGTGCCCCAGTCGCCGGTGAACACGCCCTCGAGGAACGTGACGTACTGGACGTAGAGCGGCTGGTCGAGGCCGAGGCGGACGCGAAGCTGCTCGATCGCCGCCTGGCTCGCCTGGTCGCCGAGGATGACCATGGCGGGGTCGCCGGGCAGGACGCGGACGATGAAGAAGACCAGCGTCAGGACCGCGAAGAGGGTGAAGACGGCGAAGCCAAGGCGCTTCAGGATGAAGGCGGTCATGGGGTGAGGAAAGGATGTGGGGAGGGTGACCCTCCCCACGCCCCACCATTACTTAAGGATCGAGGGGGCGCGGGGGAAATCATTTCCCCCGCATCTTCTTCCACTTTTTCTACTCGGTGAACCGGGCCTGCTCGGTGACCGGCGGGCTGAGGTTCAGGGAGCCGTTGACCTCGGTGCCGAGGTCGAGCGTGTCCTTCCAGGCCCAGAGCTGCAGGTTCTCGTAGACCGGGATGGCGCAGACCTCCTCCATGATCTTCTGCTGCGCCGTGGCCCAGAGCTCGAGCTGGCGGTCCGGGTCGGTCTCGATGCGCGCGGCCTCGATCTCGGCATCGGCCACGTTGCAGTGCGAGAAGTTCGTCACCGCCGTCGGCGTCTTGACTGTCGAGGGGCCGTAGTAGAACTGGGTGAGGTAGACGTCGGCGATCGGGAAGCGGGCGGCCGAGTAGTGGACGAGCTGCGACAGGTCTTCCCTGATCTGGGCGTGGAACGTGGCGTGCTCGACCTGGGTGATGGTGAGGTTGATGCCGGCCTCGGCGAAGAGCGCCTGAATCACCTCGATGGTGGCGAGCATGCCGGGCAGGGTGGTGTGGATGGTGTTGATGGTGACACCATCGGGGAAGCCGGCCTCGGTCAGGAGCTCCTTCGCCTTCTCGATGCTGAACTCGTATTGCGGCACGTCGCTGGTGTAGCCGAGATAGCCCTCGGGCACGGGCGAGATCGAGGGGCGGGTGACCGAGCGGCCGCGGAACTCGACCATGGCGTCGCGGTCGAGGGCGTGGGCCAGGGCGCGGCGGACGCGGATGTCGTCGAGCGGCGGCATGGTCATGTTGAGGCTCAAGACGGACATCTCGCCGGGCGACATGACCGTGACGACGGTGCCCGGGACCTGGCGGATCCGCTCGACCCAGGTCTCGTCCTGGCGGCCGTAGATCATGTCGAGCTCGCCCGACTGGAAGGCCAGATCACGGGATGCATCCGAGGGTATGTAGCGGTAGTAGATCTCCTTGATGTGCGGCGCACCGCGGAAATAGTCCTCGTTGGCGACCAGGCGAACGAACTGCTGCGGTTGGTATTCCGCGAACATGAAGGGGCCGGTGCCCACCGGGTTGAGGGTGAAGTCCTCGCCCAGGGCCTCGACCGCGTCGCGGCAGACGATGTTGCCGCCGTGATAGTTGACGTAGAGGCCGAGCAGCGACGGCACCGGCTGCTTGAGGACGATCTCGACCTCGTGGTCGCCGGTGGCGGTGATCGTGTCGACCGCGGCGTAGTCGTTGGCGAAGGACGAGCGCTCCGGATCGCGCGAGCGCTCGAGGCTCCAGACAACATCCTCGGCGGTGAGCGTGCCGTAGTCGCCGTGGCACTTGACGTCGTCCCTGATCTGGAAGGTCCAGGTGAGGCCGTCCTCGGAGGACTCCCAGCTCTCGGCGACGTCGGGCTCGATGAACTCGGGGCTGGCCTCGCCGGGCTTGATGCGGACAAGGCCGCTGAAGATGTAGTGGAGCACGCCCTTGTCCGGCGTCGTCGTCGCGGTGTGCGGGTCGAGCCTGCCGACATCGGCCGAGGCCATGCCGATGTTGAGCGTGGTCTGCTGGGCCAGGGCCGGCGCTGCGGCGAGCAGCAGGGCCGCGGCGCTGGTGGCGAGCCATCGGGTCATCGTCGTGTCCCCCTATTGTCTTTCTATGTCCCTGCCCTCAGTTGTGGCCGGATCGGCGGCCGGCGACAAGGCCGGCGTTCAGAGGCTGTCCTCGAGCCGGCAGTTGACCAGAAGCTCGGCCACGGCGGCGTTGTTGGGCAGGGCGAGGACGGTGCCGACCAGGCTGGCGAGGTCGGCGGGATCGATCATCTCGGCCCGCGCCACCTTGGTGACGTCGGCGACGAGATCGGTGGCGACGAAGCTCGGGCAGACGGCGGTGGCCCTCACACCGTCGTCCCAGCCCAGCCGGCGGGCGTTGTGCGTCAGTGCCATGACCGCGAACTTGCTCATGTTGTAGGCCACGTTGTCGTTCTTGACCCGCTTGCCGGAGAGCGAGGCGACGTTGACGATCCGCCCGGCCCCCGACGCCCGCAGCGCCGGCAGGCAGAGGCGGATCATGTTGAGCGGTGCCTTCACGTTGACCGCCCAGATCCGGTCGAGCTCCTCCTCCGTCACGGTCTCGATCGTGGCCCGCACGCCGATCCCGGCATTGTTGACGAGCCCGTCGATGCGGCCGAAGCGGCCCATGGCGGCCTCGACCCAGGCGGCGTGGCTGGCGCGGTCCTCGGCTTCGTAGCGGGCGTGGTGGACCCGCTCTGCGGGAAAGCCCGCGGTCACCCTGGCGAGGTCGTCTGGCTTCCTGGCACCGAGGCCGACGCTGTAGCCCTGGCTCAGGAGGTGGCGGGCGATGGCAGCACCGATGCCGCGGCTGGCGCCGGAGACGAGGACGACGCGGCCGGCGGGGTCGAGCATGGGGCTACTCCGGACTGCTGGCGGAAGCGGCTTAGGGCGAAGGGGGCGAGGTCGAGCCCGGGCGGGCGATCGAGGAGAAGGTCGACCACCAGCCGGCCGACCAGCGGCGAGAGGGCGAAGCCGTGGGCGCTGAAGCCGAAGGCGTGAACGAGGCCCGAGTGCGCCGGGCTCCTGTCGAGCACCGGCAGGCCGTCCGCCGTCACCCCCTCGATCCCGGCCCAGGCGCGCAGGATGCGGGCGTCGCGGAGCGGGCCGGGAAAGAGGGCTCGGGCATTCGCGACATTCGCGGCCAAGGCGGCATGGTCGAGCCGGCTCCGCCCGGTCGCCGGGTCACCGTGGCCGGCGAAGCCGCCGCCGATCACCACTTGGCCGGTCGCCACCTGCTTGAACGACAGCTTGCGGCCGGCACTGCCGACGACCGGGCCGAGGAACGGCGGCAGCCGGTCGGTCACCAGCATCTGCAGGGCCGTGGGCGTCAGCGGCACGTAGTCGCCGACGCCGGCCGCGAGCCCGGCGCCCCAGGCGCCGGCGGCGACGACCGCCATGGGGGCGGTCAGCCGGCCGGTGGCGGTGGCGACGGCAAGGCCATTGCCCGCGGTCTCGATCCGCTCGACGGCGGCGCCCATGCGGATCTCGACGCCCTCTTGCCGGAGCGCATCGGCGAAGGCCCGGGTCGTTCGCTGCGGGTCGGCGTGGCCGTCGTCCGCGACGGCGATGGCGCCGGTGCAGTGGGCTGCCAGGGCGGGGATGCGGGCGCGGAGGTCGGCCGGGTCGAGCCAGCGCTCGTGGTCCCAGCCCAGCCCCCGGAGCCGGGCGACGCGGGCCTGCAGCTGGGCGGCCTGGGCATCGTCCTCGGCGACCCGGACCTGGCCGCTGGCGACGAAGCCGCCGGTGTCGCCGACCAGGGCGGGGAGGTCGTGCCACAGGGCGAGCGCCGCCCGGGCGAGCGGGATCTCGGCGTCGTGGCGGTTGAGCGAGCGCACGCCGCCGGCGTTGGCCCCGGAGGCATGGCGACCGGGCCAATCGCGCTCCAGGACGGCGACCGTCAGGCCGGCCCGGGCGGCGTGCAGGGCGGTCGAGAGACCGATGAGCCCGCCGCCCACGACGACGAGCTCCGCCGTGGCGGTCAAGGGTCCAGCTCGGCCAGCTCGGCGAGCCGGACCGGCTTGAGCGGCGGGCGGATGCGCAGGGTCCCCACGGCGTCCATGCCCTTGCCGGTGGCGGCGGCCACGATCTCGCTCAACAACAGCCCGCACATCCGTCCCTGGCACAGCCCCATGCCGCAGCGGGTGAAGGTCTTGACCCGGTTCGGGCCCTGGGCACCCTCGGCCACGGCGGCACGGATGGCGCCTGCCGTCACCCGCTCGCAGCGGCAGACGACGACGTCGTCCTCGAGGTCCTTGCCGAGCGCCGGCGGCGGGTAGCGGTAGTCGAGGAAGCGGCGCGCGGCCTCGAGGCGGGTGCGCCGCTTGAGGAGCACGGGCAGCCGGCGGGTGTGGATCAGCGGGTCGATGCGGCCGAGGGTGTGGGCGATGTCGAGCCCGGCGATCTCGCCCTGGACGACCGCAGCGGCCTCGCCCTCGATGCCGGCGCCGTCGCCGGCGATCCAGAGCATGCGCTCCCCGACCCGGCCGTGCGCGTCGACCTCGGGCTCGAAGGCGCGGCGCAGCGGGTTCCAGCGGTGCTCCACACCCATGAGCCGGGCGAGTGCCGTCTGCGGCAAGACCCCCTCGTGCACCGCCAGCAGCGAAGCCTCGAGGCGCATCGTGCTCTTGCCCACGGTGGCCACCACCGCCTCGAGGCGGTCGCGGCCCTCGGCCCGGATCGCGCCGACCTTGCGGTAGAGCTTCACCCCCGACAGGGCCCGGTCGATCAGGAGGCGAATGCCGCGGGTCAAGAGGTCGGGCGTTGCCACCGCGCCGGGCAGGCAGCCGAGGGCGATGGCGAGCGACCCCTCGGGCGTGGTGTCGAGATAGGCCAGCGGCCTGCGGCCGACCTTTGCGAGCTGGCTCAGCACCAACAGCGGCAGCGGCCCCGAGCCCGCCAGAATCCAGCCGCCCTCGGGCACCACCCCGCCGCTCTTGAGCAGTGTCTGCAGGGCACCCACGCCCATCACCCCGGGCAGCGTCCAGCCGGGAAAGGCCACCGGCCGCTCCATGGCCCCGGTGGCGAGCAGGACGGTCGCGGCGGCGAGCCGGTGGCTGTGCTGCCCGTCGCTCCAGGCGACCACACCCGCGTCGGTCACGTCCCAGACGGTGGCGCCGAAGCGGAAGGCCGCACCGGCCTTCGTGGCCGCGGCGAAGGCGGCGGGCCCGTCGCCCGCCCCGCCGCGCCAGACCTGGCCGCCGGCGGCCGGGTTCTCGTCGAGCACGACGACCGAAACGCCGCAGCGCGCGGCGACCCGGGCGGCGGTCAGCCCGGCGGGCCCGGCACCGATGATCGCGAGGTCCGTCTGCTCCATCAGGCCCGCTCCCCGCGGGTGCGCACGACCATGCCGGCCCGAGCCGGGACGAGACAGGCCTGGCGGTCCCGCACGCCGTCGATCTCGACGAGGCAGCCGAAGCACACGCCGATCAGGCACCACGGGCCTTCGGCCTCCCCGCTCACCGGATGCGGCCCAAACGCGGCATAACCCGCCAGCAGCAGGGCGGCGGCGACGCTCGCCCCCGCGGGCGCCTGCACCTGCCGGCCGTCGACCTCCAGGCGCACCGTCGCCGTCCCCGGCAGCATCGCGAAGCCGGTCATGCCGCCTCGGCGAAGCGGGCGGGCGAGAAGGCCGCGACCTCGGCCGGCAGGGTGCCCCGGGCGATCGCCGCCGCGAGCGGGTCGGCATGCACGGCCGCCAGCGTCACCCCGCTGTGACAGGTGACGAGAAAGGCGCCGGGATGGCTCGCCGACTGCGCATAGAGCGGCAGGCCGTCGGGCGAGAGCACGCGCAGGGCGGCCCACTGGCGGACCACCCGCGCCTCCGCCAGGGCCGGAAAGCAGGCGACGGCATAGGCCGCGAGGTCCCGGGCGGCGGCCTGGGTGGTGCCGGTATCCAGCCCCACCTCCTCGTGGGTATCGCCCAGCATCACCGTGCCGTCGGCGGTCTGCCGGAAGCGGTGGCAGGCGAAGCGGCAGAGCTCGGGCAGGCGCCGGGTCACCAGGATCTGGCCGCGCTGCGGCCGGACCGGCGCCTCGAGGCCGACCAGGGGGGCGAGCTCGGCATTGCCGAGCCCGGCCGCCAGCACGACCCGGCCCACCCCGATCACGCTCGTCTGGCCGGCGACGCGAAACCCGTCGGCGGCCTCGATGCCCGTGACCCTGAAACCGCGGCGGATGTGGCCGCCGGCGCGAGTGAGGGCGGTCTGCAGCGCGCGCAGCAACCGGAGCGGATCGACATGGCCGTCATGCGGGCAGAAGCTGGCGCCGACCACCCGGGGGCCGAGGCTCGGAACGAGCTTGTGCGCTGAAGCGGCATCGAGGATCTCGGTGTCGTTGGCCCCCGGTGCCGGCTGGTTGTGCATCCGCTTGACCAGCGTCGCCCGCCGCTCGAGCTCGGCCTCGTCGATGCACAGGCTGAGGCCGCCGGTCTTGGCGTAGGCCACCTCCAGCCCGGCCCGGTCGGCCAGCTCCTCTGCGAAATCGGGCCAGGCGTCCGCCGAGGCCCTGGTCCAGGCGGCGTAGGGCCAGGCGGTCGAGCCCTTGCCCTGCACCCAGACGAGGCCGAAGTTCCCGCCCGATGCGTGCCAGCGGTCGCCGCCCTCGTCGAGCAGCACGACCCGCTGGCCGGCCCGGGCGAGGCCGAGGGCGACCGCGCTGCCGACGAGCCCGGCGCCGATCACCGCCGCATCGAAGTCGCGGGGCTCAGCCATGCAGTGTCAGTCCCGCCTCGGGCACGGCGGCGCTCCCGAAGCGGTCGAAGCGGACGGGGGCGAGGTCGAAGCGGCCAGCGCGATCCTGGACGAGGTCGGCGACGATCTCGCCGGTCACCGGCCCGATGCCGAAGCCGTGGCCAGAGAAGCCCATGGCGGCGACGATGCCGTCGCTGCCGGGCACCCGGTCGAGCACTGGCAGCGCATCCGGCGTGAGGTCGAGGAGCCCCGCCCAGACGGCGTGGATCGGGCAGTTCCGGAACGCCGGCAGGACATGGCAGAGCTTCTCCACCACCTGGGCCACGCTGCCGGCCGTGGGGGAGACGCGCGGCACGGGCTCGGTGCCCAGCTGCCCGTGCCAGTCGCCCGCCCCGCTCGTCACCCTGAGCCGGCCGCTCCGCTCCTGCCGCCCGGCCATGTCGGCATTCGCGACGCCGAGCACCGGCCCCAGCAGCGGCGGCACCGGCTCGGTCTGCAGGACGGTGACCATGGGCTGGCGCAGCGGCACGGCGAGGCCGAGCGGGGCCAGGAGGTCGTTGCCGAAGGCACCGCAGGCGAGGACGGCCCGGCGCGTGGCGATGCGCCGCCGGTCGGTCGCGACCGCGGCGAGCGCGCCCCGGCTCACCTCGATGCCGGTGACGCGCTCGCCCGGGGCGAGCCTTGCGCCGTGTCGCGCCGCGGCGCGGGCGAACGCCTGGACGGTCGCCACCGGGTCGGCGCTGCCGTCGGTCGGGCAGTAGGAGGCGGCGAGCACGGCAGGGGCCAGCGCCGGCTCGCGCTCGCGCACGGCCTCGGTGGTCGGCAGGAAGGTCAGGTCCAGGCCCAGCGCCCGCTGGTCGGCCACCAGCCGGCGGACGACCGCGACCTCGTCGACGGTGCGGGCGAGGCGCATGTTGCCGTGCTGGCGGTAGCCGGTCTCGGCATCGAGCTCGGCATCGAGGTCCCGCCAGCGCTCGACCGCCGCCAGCGCCAGCGGCAGCTCGGCCGGGTGGCGGCCGCTCTGCCGCACCCCTGCCAGCGTCCAGCCGGAGGCCATGGCGGCCAGCTGGAAGCGTTCGACCAGCAGCACGCCCACGCCGTCCCGGGCCAGGGCGTAGGCCGCGGCGACCCCGGTGATCCCGCCCCCGATGACGACGACGTCGGCGCGCTCCTCACTCATGACCGTCGTTCTGCCCGCCCGGCCGGCCAGCGACAAGCCCCATCCGCCATCGTGGCGGGCACGTTCAGTTGAAGCGGTCGGGCCGGAAGGCGGCGAGGTCGACCATGGGCGTCCGCCCTGCGGCGAGCTCGGCGACGGCCTGGCCGGCCGCGGGGCCGATGCCGAAGCCGTGGCCCGAGAAGCCGGTGGAGACCAGGAGACCGGCGATGCCCGGGATCGGGCCGAGCGCGGGAATCTCGTCCGGCAGCACGTCGATCGCCCCGGCCCAGCGCTCGACGGACCGGACGTCGGCGAGCTGCGGGAAGGCCGCCCCGGCCGAGGCCAGGACCTGGTCCAGGAGCGCGTGATCGGGAGCGGGATCCAGCACCCGCGTCCGCTCGAACGGGCTCACCCTGTCGCCATCCCAGGGCTTCTCCAAAAGCGCGTCGAGGAACGGCCGGCCGATGCGGAACTTGAGCTTCTGCCAGTCGCGCCTCAGCACCGGCAGGTAGGGCCGCGCATGGCGGATGTTGGCGGGCACGATCTCGGCCCGCGAGGCACCGCTCCGGGCCAGGGTGTAGCCGCCGTCGACGCGCCTCCGGAGCGACACCGCCTGGCTGCCGACGGTGGTCTCGGCGATCAGCGGTGCCGGCGTGGTGCGCTGCACCGAGGAGATCACCTGGAGCTGCGGCAGGGCCACGCCCAAGTGCTCGAGCATCAGCCGCGACCAGGCACCGCCGGCGAGGACCACGCTGTTGCAGGCGATCCGGCCCTGCTCGGTGACCACGGCCGTGACCCGGCTCGCCGCCCGCTCGACGGTGCGCACGGCGCAACCCTCGAGCACCGGGACCCCGCCGGCCCGCAGATGGCGCGCCATCGCCGGCACGGCCAGGGCGGGCTCGGCACGCGCATCGGAGGCGGTATGGAGCGCACCCCGGTGCGGGGCCCGGATGTTCGGCAACAGCGCGTCGGTTTCGGCCACCGAGAGCATGCGGCTGTCGAGCTGGTAGGCCCGCGCGTGCTCGAGCCAGGCGGTATAGCGCGCCGCGTCGGCGTCGCTCTCGACCAGATAGGTCACGCCGCCGATCTTCCAGCCGATGTCCTCGGGCAGCTCGGCCGCGATCTGGGCCCAGAGCTTCAGGCTCCGGATGATCAGCGGCAGCTCCGCCGGATCTCGGCCCTGCTTCCTGATCCAGCCCCAGTTGCGGGACGACTGCTCGCCGGCGATCCGGCCCTTCTCGCAGAGCACGACCGGCACGCCCAGCTTCGCCAAGTGCCAGGCGGTCGACACGCCCGCGACCCCGCCGCCGATGACGACGACCTCGGTCCGGGAGGGGAGCGGCGGGGGCATGATCATGTGTCATCCAACGATGCGTGGCGAGGCCCCCTGCATCACAGATGCCGTGGCGTTTGTCCATCGGCCGCACTGTCGCGACCTGACGCCGCTCAGCGTGGGACGGGGCGTGCCGCGGAGACCGCCAGCGCCATGGCCAGGAGGAGGAGGAAGCCGCGGCTGTCGAGCAGGGTGTGGCTGAAGAGGCCCTGCAGCCCGGCGAGCCCGACGAAGATCAGCCCGCCCCAGAAGCGGCGATGCCACAGGAGCAGCCCGGCGCTGCCCAAGAAGGCCAGGTAGGCCAGCAGCCCCGGCAGGCCGTTGTCGAGCCAGTAGCGCATGTAGATGTTGTGGGCACCGACGGTGAAGCGGCGCATGAAGCCGGTGCCGTAGCCGATGAAGGCCCGCTCCTCGATCAGCTCGAGATACTCGGCCACCAGCCCGACCCGGCTCTCGTCCTCGGGCACGAGGTCGCGCTGGAAGGTGAGCATCTGCAGCCGGCGCTGCCCTTCCCAGTCGCTGAACCCGGCGAGGCCGGAGAGCGACGGCAGCAGGACCCCGATGAGAAACGCCACGGCGGCGACCGCGCCGAGCACGGTCAGCGCCAGGTTGGCACCGCGGAGCGCCTCGCGGGTCAGCAGCAGGTACGATCCCGCGAGCAGGAGGAAGAGGAGCAGGCCGCCCCGCGACTGGGTGACGAGGACGGCGAGGAAGGTCAGCACCAGCAATAGGGCGTCGCTCCCGCGCAGACGATCGTAGCGCAGGAGAAGCGCCGTGAGCGAGACGGTGATGAAGGCGGCGGTGTTGGCGTCGCCCATCACGCCGGCGGCCCGGTCCCGCGCGGTCGCCCAATGATAGGCCGCCGGAATGAAGCTCGCGAAATAGCCCGGGACGAACAGCTCGACCGTGATCGTGAGCACGGCGACGAGCCAGGCCGCGAGGATGATGCCGCGCCACCAGGTGACGACCGGCCGGCTGCCGCCGAGCATCAGGCCGAGGACGAAGACGATCACGGCATAGGGCAGGATGATGATCTGCGTCGCCCCGTCGTCCCAGTTGGCCCCGGGCAGGATCGCACCCGGCAGCAGGGCGATCGCGGCCAGCAGCGCCAGGGCGAAGAGCGGCGCCCGATTGCACACGAGGGCGGCGAACGGGCCGAGCAGCTGGTCCCGCTGGGCGAGCTGGGCGGTGGTCCAGAAGGCCAGCAGCGGCGCGAACAGGCCGAGAAGGAGACGAGTCGGCTGATCGAACGGCGACTGGTCGATCAGGGCCAGGAACATGTCGGCGTGCGTCACGAACAGCACGATGATGAAGGCCGCGAACGGCGCGAGCAGACGATCGGCGAGGGTCGGCGGCTCTAGCGCGATCACGACGCGGTCCCGCCGGCAGGCCGGCCGAGCACTGCGGCCAGTTGCTGGTCGACGAGACGGTCGGTGGTGAAGTCCCGGGTGCGCTCGGCCAGCAGCGCCTTCGGGGTCGGGGCAGCCAGCGCCGCGCCGATGGCATCCGCCAGCGCCTTGGGGTCCTTCATCGGCACCAGCCGGCCATAGCGGCCGTCGGCGAGGATCTCCCGCGGGCCGTGCGGGCAGTCGGTGCTGACCACTTGGCAGCCGGTCGCCATCGCCTCGATCAGCACCGTCGGCAGGCCCTCGCGGGTGGAGGCCAGGACGAAGAGCCGGGCGCGGGCGAAGAGGGCGAAGGGGTTGGCACGAAAGCCGGCGAAGCGGACCCGGCCGGCGAGCCCGAGGCCTGCCGCCAGGGTCTCGAGCGCCGGCCGCTCCGGGCCCTCGCCGAGAATGACGAGCTCCAGCTCCGGCCCCCCGTCGAGGGCGGCGAAGGCCTCGAGCAGGGTGGGGAAATCCTTGATCGGCGCCAGCCGCCCGGCCGAGACGATGAAGGGGCGCCCGTCGAGGTCGGCGAGGTCGGGGTCGAGCGGGGCCATCCCCCGGCTCGCCGGATCGACCGTGAGCACGGCGTTGTGGATCACCCGGACCTGCTCGGGTGGCAGATCGAGCGTGGTGATCACGTCCTGCCGGATGCCCTCCGAGACCGCCACAATCAACCCGGCCTGGCGGTAGAGTCGGCGGGCGAGCGCCATCACCAGGCGGCCGCGCTGCACGTTCTTTCCGGTGTCGAGCGAGACCGGGCTGTGCACGCTCACCACCACCCGGCAGACGTTGCCGGCCAGCCGGTTGGCCAGGAGCGCCACCACGTTGGCATGGTCGATCGCGGCATAGAGGGCAACCGGCCGCTCGCGCCGGAGATAGCGGACGAGCGGCAGGAGGGCCGTGACCGTGCGCCGGCAGCCGAGATCGACCAGCCGCACGCCGGCCGGCACGGCGTCCAGGTAAGGGCCCGCGGCGGTGGCCAGCACGAGATCGACGGCGAAGCCGCGGTCGACCAGCTCGCCCGCCAGATTGACCATGACCCGCTCCGCCCCGCCCGAGTAGAGGGCGGGGAGGAAGAGGGCGAGACGCTCTCGCGGCGCCGGTGTCGCCTCGGTCATGCCGGCCGTCCCGCCGCCGGCCCGGCCGCGAGGGGTGCGCGCAGCCGCTGCCAGAGCTGCCGCCGCAGGCCGCCCACATCGAGCAGCCAGACCGTGGCGAGGTAGGCGAGGGCACCGGTCGCGACCTGCAGGCCGAGGGCGGCCACGCCGGTCAGGTCGCGCAGCGGCCAGGCGACGGCGACCATGACCAGGGTCGCCAGCAGGAGCCTCGCCAGGTCGCCCCAGGGCAGCGGCAGGGTGAGGTGCCGCCGGCCGAGGGCGATGCTCAACGCCAGGGCGAGGGCGCTGGCGAGCACGGTGGCCCAGGCCGCCCCGGTCAGCCCCATGGCCGGGATCAGGGCGAGGTTGAGGGCGAGATTGACGAGCGCCGCCGCCCCCGAGACCACGGCCTGGATGCCGACCCGGCCGGTGAGCTGGAAGGCCATGTCGAAGTAGAAGGTCCGGGTCTTCTGGATCAGCACGGCGAGGGCCACGATCGGCATGACCTGGGCGGCGCTGTCGCGAAAGGCGGGGCCGGCGATGACGCCGGTGATGCTGGGTGCCAGCAGCGCCATGCCGCAGGCGGCCGGCAGGCCCAGGCCCCAGAGCAGCAGCGCGTTCTGCCGCAGGCGGGGTGCCGCCGCCGCGAGGCCGCCTTCCTCGTAGGCGCGGACGGCGATCGGGTAGGCCGCGAGGTTGACGATCACCAGCACGGTGCCGAGGGTGAAGTTGGTCAGATCGTGGCCGACCGCATAGACACCCGCCGCATCGATGCCGATCAGCCGGGCGATCAGCAGCCGGTCGGCGGCGAAGAGCACGTAGTCGAAGGCGATGGTGACCACCAGGGGGGCGCCGTAGAGCAGGAGGCGGCGCAAGATGGCGGGATCGACGAGGCGCGGCCGGCAGCCCCGGAAGACCCGCAGGCTCGGCCGCAACGAGGACACGACATAGCCGACGGCGAGCCCCATGAGCACGCCCTCGGCACCCGTGCCGGCGAGCACGAGGGTGCTGCCCACGGCGAGCGCCACGGTCGCCCGGACGATGCCGATCCGGCCGTACACGGCCGGCCGCAGCTGGGCGTTGGCGAGCCGGAGCTGGATCTCGCTGTAGGCCTCGACGCAGAGCAGCACGACGCCGAGCAGCAGCAGCCGTCTGGCGGACGGATCGTCGAGCCAGAGGAGGAGCGGTGCGGCCAGCGCCGCCGCCACCAGGACGATCGCGAGGTAGCCCGCCAGGACCGACGAGAGGAAGCGCTCCGGTGCCTCGCGATAGGCCGCCCAGAAGCGGCCGAGGCTGAGCTGCAGCCAGAGGAAGGCCGCCATGTGCGCCATGCCGATGGTCGCCACGACCACCGCGTAGCGACCGTAGTCGGCGGGCTCCAGCAGCCGGGTATAGATCGCGATGGCGGCGAAGTTGACCGCCGCCGGCAGACCCCTGGCCAGCGCGTAGGCCAGTCCATGGCGCACCATCATGACGCAGCCGGCCCTTCGCTGTGGCATCTGCCGCGGCCTCGCCGCATCGGGCAGGGCGCGATGCCGCCAGGGGGCGCGTCGTCCCGGCGCGCAGCGAGGGGCCGGGAGGCGCGCGCGACGCCGAGGCGTCCGGCAGCGACCGAGGGGGCGCCCATCACGCCGCCCGGGCCATGGCGGCCACGACCCGGCTGCCGTCGCCGTCGTGGCGATGCAGGCACTCGGCGTAGAGCCGGCGGTAGGCGTCGACCACCGCAGGCAGGCCATGGCCGGCGGCGATGCGGGCTCGCGCCCGGCGGCCGAGGGCGGCGCGCCCGTCCGTGCCGAGCTCGAGCAGCGCATCCAGGGCGGCGGCCAGGGCAACCGGATCGCGCGGCGGCACGACCCGGCCGGTGTCGCCGATGATCGCCCGGCAATCGCCGCTGTCGGTGGCGACGCAGGGCACGCCCACGGCCATCGCCTCGCCGATGAAGTTGGGAAAGCCCTCGCCCCAGGCCGAGCTCAGGACGGCGAGGTCGAGCCCCTTGATCACCGGCGCCGGGTCGGCGAGCGGCCCGAGCCGGACCACGTCGCGGGCGAGGCCATGCGCCGCGATCGCCTGCCCGAGCGTCGCGTTGGCCGGCTCGGTGCCCGAGCCCAGCAGGACCAGGGTCAGCTCGCGCCCGGACGCCACCAGGCGCGCTACCGCCGCGAGCAGGTTGGCGTGGTCCTTCATCGGCCGCAGCTCGGCGGCGATGCCGATGACGGGCCGGGCATCGGCGAGGCCGAGGCGGCGCCGGAGCGCCGGGCCGGCCGCCGGGTCGGGCGCCAGGGCCGCGAGGTCGAAGCCGTTGCCGATGACCCGCGCGCGCGTCGTCGCGTAGCCCAGGGCGGCGTGCTGCTGGACCGCGGTCTCGGCATTGTAGACGATGGCGACGGGCCATCCGGAGAGCCGCGCCCCGGCGCCGATCACCCAACGGGTGAGGCGCGGCTCGGCCGTCGGCGCATCGAGGGCGCCACGGATGTTCCAGAGGATCGGCGGCCGGCGCCGGGTGCCGGCCAGGGCCAGCGGCATGGCGAGGCTGGCCGCCAGGTTGCCGTGGTACATCCAGCCCTGCACGAGATCCGGGCGCAGCCGCCGCAGCAGCCGGGCGAGCGCCGGCAGGCCCAGGGGGGCGGCGCGGCGGCCGAGGTTCAGGCCGTGCACGGTGGCCCCGGCGGCGCGGATGGGTGCCGCGAGCGGGCCGGCGTCGAGCAGCGACACGACGTGGGTGCGGCCGGGCTCCGACAGCGGCGCGGCGATCAGCCTGGCCAGCATCCGCTGCGCGCCGCCGAGCTCGAGGCTGGTGACGACGTGGACGATCGTCGCCGCCAGGGGCGCGGCACCGGCGGACGCGGTCAAGCCCACCCTCCGACCTCGCGGATGACCTCGGCGACGCGGGCGATGTCGGCGTCCTGCAGCGCCCCGCCCGACGGCAGGCAGAGGCCGTTGCGGAAGAGGTCGGCGCCGCGCCGACCACCGAAATGGCGGGCGCCGGCGAAGACCGGCTGCAGGTGCATCGGCTTCCACAGCGGCCGCGCCTCGATCCCCGCGGCGTCGAGCGCCAGCCGGATCGTCTCGCTGTCGGCGCCGAAACGCGCCGCATCGACGGTGATGCAGGTGAGCCAGCAATTGGCGACGCCGTAGCTGGCCTGTGGCATGAAGTGGATGCCGGGAAGGTCGCCGAGCAGCCGCCGGTAGGTCGCGAAGATCGCGCGCCGGCGGGCGACGCGGGCGGGCAGGAGCTCGAGCTGGCCGAGCCCGATTGCCGCCAGGACGTTGCTCATGCGGTAGTTGTAGCCCAGCT
Source organism: uncultured Geminicoccaceae bacterium (assembly GCA_964460465.1). GTDB lineage: Bacteria > Pseudomonadota > Alphaproteobacteria > Geminicoccales > Geminicoccaceae > SLRI01. Next base: position 15,788 of record CAYWSB010000005.1, read on the forward strand.
CGACATGCTCGTAGTGCGGCACGGGCTGGCGCGCCTGCTGCGAGAGATAGCGGGCGCGCTCGATCAGCGAGCGGTCGTCGGCCGCCAGCACGCCGCCGCCGCCGCTGGTGATGATCTTGTTGCCGTTGAACGAGTAGGCGGCCATGGCGGCGCCCCGGCCGGCGTGGCGTCCCTTGTAGCGGGCGCCCATGGCCTCGGCGCTGTCGGCGACCAGGGGGATGCCGAGCGGCTCGAGCACCGCCGCCAGCGCATCGAGATCGGCCGACTGCCCGTAGAGGTCGCAGGGGATCACCGCCTTTGGCCTGCGGCCCTCGCGCTCGAGCGTGCCGACGGCGTGCGCCAGCAGGACCGGGTCCATCGTCCAGGTCAGCGGGTCGACGTCGACGAAGACGGGCTCGGCGCCCTGCATGACGACCGGCGACACGCCGGCGATGAAGGTGAGATCCGCCGCGATCACCACGTCGCCCGGACCGACATCGAGGCAGCGCATGGCGAGATGGAGCGCGGCCGTGCCGCTGGTCACGGCGACGCAATGGCGAAAGCCGGTGACCGCGCACATCGCCGCCTCGAAGCGCTCGAGCATCGGTCCGGCGGGAGCGACGTAGTTGCTCGCGAACGCCTCGTTGACCAGCGCCAGCTCGCGGCCGGAGATCTCCGGCGGCGACAGGTGGAGCCGCGCCGGCGTGCCGCTCGGCGGCTCGCCGAGCAGGGCTTCCGGCAGCGAGTCGGGGTGGCGCATGGCTTGCTCTCGATGCAAGAGGGGCGGTCCCGCCGCGCGGCGGCCGCTGCACGCCGGGGTTATGCGCCCTTCGTAAAAAAAAGGTCAATCTCCGGGCTTGGCACCCGATACCATAATATGCGAAGAGCGCAAGGCTTCTGGTCATCATCGCTTTCTTGTGGAGTTATAATCTCAACGGGCGATTAACCCAGAAGTGAACCAAGTAGGTTAACGAAGCGGGTCGGATAGAGTTGTAAATGAATCCGACACCCTGTCAGATGGCCAGGATGGCTCTATGAATTACTCGACTTCTACTCGATGAGGGTGATCAACCGTGGCGATTGAATCAGCCAGCGAGGGTGCCCCTGCGGCCCGTCGGTCGACGCGCGGCGGCGTGTCGGCGTCCTTGCCGCCTCACCTCAAGCCGGCGCTCAGCCTCGCCCACGATACCGGCCAAGCCGGCGTCGCCTTCCTGCTGGCGATGCTGCTGCGTCTCGGCATCGACGACTTCCTCGACTGGGGCTTCAAGGAGCTGGCCGCCGCCGCGACGGTCGCCATGGCCACCGCGCTGGTCGCCTTCGCCGGCTTGCGCACCCACGACCAGATCTGGCGGTTCACGGCCGCGCACGAGCTCGCGGTCCTGGCGCGCGCCGTCGTCGGCGCCGCCCTGCTCTTCCTCCTCGCCATGTTCGTCATCGACCGGGCGGCCGCGGTACCGCGCTCCGTTCCGGTGATCCAGGCGCTGATCCTGTTCGTGCTGCTCGGCGGCGCCAGGCTCGCCTATCAGTGGCTCTGGCGGCGCCGCGGCCGGCAGCTGATCGGCCCCGCCGAGCCGCCGCAGGCGCTGATCTGGGGCGCCGATCCCGATACGGCGCACTACGTTCGCGCGCTCGCCGGCGACGCCCGGGCACCGTTCCGGCCGGTGGGCGTGATCGATGACAGCGGCCGGTTTCGCGGCCGACGGCTGCACGGCGTGCCGGTGCTCGGCAGCAGCGCCGAGCTGCCGGCGATCCTGGAGCGTCTGAAGCGGCGCCGGGTCCAGCCGCGCCTGATGGTCGCGAGCCGCGCCCTGCACGGCCAGCAGCGCCGGCAGCTGATGCGCGAGGCCAGCCGCCTCGGGCTCGGGCTGATCCAGCTGCCGCGGCGGGTCGAGCTGCCGAGCGACGGCGTCGACGACCTGTTCACCGTCGAGCGGATCGCCGCGCGTGCGCCGGTCTCCCTGGCGGAGCCGGCGCTCGGCGGGCTGATCGGCGGCCGCCGGGTGCTGGTCACCGGCGCCGGGGGCAGCATCGGCAGCGAGCTTGTCCGCCAGATCGCCGCGCTCGGGCCGGCCGAGCTCGTGCTCCTCGACCGCAGCGAGTACGGGCTCTACGCCATCGACCAGGAGATTCACGTCAAGTCGGCCGACCGCGGAATCCGGCTGCGCTCGGTGATCGGCGACATCCGCGACGCCCGGCGCCTGCGCCGGCTGTTCGCCGCCGCCCGACCGGAGATCGTGTTCCACGCGGCAGCCCTCAAGCACGTGCCGCTCTGCGAGCAGAACCTGATCGAGACCGTGCTCAACAACGTGCAGGGCACGCGCAACGTCGCCGATGCGGCGGTCGCGACCGGTGCGCGCGCGATGGTCCAGATCTCCACCGACAAGGCGGTCAACCCGACCAACGTCATGGGCGCCAGCAAGCGCGTCGCCGAGCTCTACTGCCAGAGCCTCGACTGGGCGATGGCGCGAACCGGCTTCGCCGACACCCGCTTCATGATCACCCGCTTCGGCAACGTGCTGGGCTCGAGCGGCTCCGTCGTGCCGTTGTTCCGCCGGCAGGTGGCCGAGGGCGGGCCGGTGACCGTCACCCATCCCGAGATCACGCGCTACTTCATGTCGATCGACGAGGCGGTCGGGCTGGTGCTGCGGGCCTCGGCCGCCGGCCTCGAGCAGGGCTTTGAGCATCGCGGCTGCATCTTCGTGCTCGACATGGGCGAGCCGCTCCGGATCGTCGACGTGGCCCGGCAGGTGATCCGCCTCGCCGGCCTCGAGCCCGAGCGCGACGTCGAGATCGTCTTCACCGGGCTGCGGGACGGCGAGAAGCTGTTCGAGAGCCTCTTCTATCCGGAGGAGGTGCTGGTGCCGACCAGCGAGGAGCGGGTCCTGGCCGCCACCTCGGCGCCGCTCGCCCTGCCGGGCCTCAGTCGCACCATCGAGACCCTGATCCGCATCGCCGAGGCGGGTGACGAGGCGCAGGTCCGCGACCTGCTCGGCGAGCTCGTGCCGAGCCTCGGCGCGACGCCGTCGGCGCCCGTGCTCCTGCACCCGGCGGCGAACAGCGCCGGCGCCATGGCGTCGGCGACGCCTGTCGACCTCGGCGCCTACCGAGCCTCGACCGCCTGATCCGTCAACCGCTGCCCCCAGGGTGCAAGCCCATGACCTCGTCTGCATCCGTCGTGCCCTCGCTTCCGACAACGCGGTCGGGCGTGCTCGCGGCGCCCGGCCCGGCATCGGCGCGCCAGGCCGTGCCCGACGCCGCCGCCGAGGCCGGCCTGGCCCAACTGCTCGCACCGTTCTTCTGGCACCGCTGGATCGTGGTCGGGTGCGTCGTCGGCGGCATCGTCCTGGCCGCCATCCTCGCGCTCAACAGCGAGCCGCAATACGCCGCCACGGCCAAGCTCCTGGTCGGCAACGAATCGGGCGGCTCGCCGCGGGTCAGCGAGGCACGGGTCGGGTTCGAGGAGCAGATCGAGCTGCTGCGCGGACCCGATCTGGCCGAGCGGGTGATCAGGAGCCTGCGCCTCGACGAGGACCCGATGCTTGTCGGTGACGATTTCGACCAGCCGCGCCTCGTCGATCGGCTGGTCGACCAGGGGCTGGCCCTGGCGCGCCAGCTGCCCGGCATCGCGGCGCCTGCCGCGCGGTATCAGGAGCGCCGGGCGGCGGCGCGGGCCCAGGCCGAGGAGCTGCGCGAGCAGCGGTGGTGGGAGACGATGCTCCGGCGCTTCAACGAGCGCCTGACGATCAGCCAGCAGGGCACGAGCTCGGTCCTCGCCGTCACCTTCCGGGCGGGCTCGCCGCGGCAGGCCGCGGCGGTCGCCAACGCCATCGTCGAGGGCCACGTCGCGGCCCAGCTCGAGAGCGGGCGCAACGCCATGGCCGGTGCCGCGACCATTCTGCAGGAGCAGCTCGAGCGGCTGGATGGCGACGTGCGCGCCGCCGAGGCCGCGGTCGCCGACTACCGCGCCTCGGCCGGGCTCGGCGGCGATCCCGCCGCAGAGCAGCGCCTCGCCGTGCTCGAGCAGCGCCTGCTCGACAACCGCGCGGCCCTGGCAGCGCAGGAGGCGCGGGTGGACCGCCTGGGCGAGCTGCGCGCGCGCGGCGACCGGGCGGGACTGATCGCCGAGCTCGAGAACGTGCCCACGATCCAGCGGCTGGTCGTCGAGGCGGCGGCGCTGCAGCAGCGGGTCAGCCAGGAGCGGGTAACCCTCGGCGAGCGGCATCCGAGCATGCTGGCGCTGCGCGAGGAGCAGGCCGAGATCGCCCGGCGGATCGACGCCGAGATCGCCCGCCGGCTGGCCTTCGAGGAGTCTGAGCGCGACCGACTGGAGAACGCCGGCGCGTCGCTGCGGGCCCTGGTCACCGACATCGAGGCGCGGCTGGGCGACCGCGACCGGGCCAATATCGGCCTGGCCGAGCTGGAGCGCCGCGCCAGTGCGGCGCGCGCCCTGCACGAATCCTTCATGCGCGACTCGCTCGCCGTCGCCGCCGAGCGGGCCCTGGTCCGCCCACGGCTGCGGGTGATCCAGTCCGCCGCTCCGCCGACCCAGCCCGCTGCGCCGAACACCAAGGTGATGCTCATCCTGGGGGCGATCGCCGGCGGGGTGGTGGGGGCTGTCGGTGCCCATCTCGCCGAGTTCCGCGCCAACACCTTCCGCAGCGCCCGCGACGTCGCCCGCGCCACCGCGGCCCCGGTGCTGGCCGTGGTCCCGCGCATCCGCCAGCGGCGGCGCCGGGCAACGCCGCTCGACGACGTGCGCGAGCGCCCGCGCTCGCTGGTCGCCGACCGGCTGAACGCGGCGCTGATCACCGCCCTCGCCGACCTGCAGCGGACGAGCGGCGGGCGCGTCGTCCTGGTGACGTCGAGCCAGCCCGGCGAGGGCAAGAGCACGGTCGCCCTGAGCCTCGCCTTGCTGGCCGCCGCGAGCGGCGAGCAGACCCTGTTCCTCGATGCCGATCTGCGCCGCTCGGTCTTCGCCACCGACCCTGGCCTGAAGGAGCGGCTCGGGCTGCTCGACCTGGCCACGCCGACCGATCGCGAGGGCTGCCGGTTCCTGCTCGAGCCGCGCTCGAAGATGCGCGTGCTGACCGAGCTCGGCGGGCCGAGCGACGATCCGCACCGGGTCCTGCAGGCGGGCAAGATGTCCGAGGTGCTGCGCGAGCTCAGGCGCCGCTTCGACCTCGTCGTCATCGACACCCCGCCGCTGCTCGCGGTCAGCGACGCGCACCACCTGATGCCGCTCGCCGACGGCGTGCTGATGGTCTCGCGGCTCGGCGAGACGCAGCGCAACGACCTCCAGGACGCCGTCGCCCGGCTGGAGCTCGCCCGCGCGCCGCTGCTCGGCAACATCCTGATCGACGGGAACGGCAGCTCCCGCCGCGCGGCGCGCTACTATGCTCGCTGAGCCGCTCGTCCGACCCCGCCCGGCGACGCCGTTGCCGGCCATGGGCCCCGCCGGCTCGGGCGTGCGGATCGTCGTGCTCGGCTGCCTCGCCGCGAGCCTGACCGCCTTTCGCGGGCGGCTGATCGACGCGCTGCTGGCCCGCGGTCACGAGGTCGTCGGCTGTGCCGCCGATCACGACCCGGCGGTCGTGGCCGAACTCGCGGCGAAGGGAGTGCGTTTCGTCCAGGTCCCGCTGGACCGCACCGGCCTCGACCCGTGGCGCGACCTCAAGAGCATCGTGGCGCTGCGGCGGATCCTGGCCGAGCTCCGCCCCGACGTCCTGCTCGCCTACACCATGAAGCCGATGGTCTACGGCGCCGTGGCCGCCCGGCTCGCCGGGGTCGGCCGCGTCTTCACCATGGTCGAGGGGCTGGGCTACGCCTTCGCCGACGGCACCGAGCGCCGCCGCCGCGTGCTCCGCCTGATCCAATCGCAGCTTTATCGCCTCGCCTTTCGGCTGAGCTCGGCGAGCTTCGTCCTCAATCCCGACGACCGCGACGATCTCCGCCGCCGGCGACTGGCGCCGGCGGCGCACCCGCTGGTCCTGCTGGACGGCATCGGCATCGACCTCGACCATTACGCGCCGAGCCCGGTGCCGGCGGGCCCGGCGCACTTCCTCTTCATCGGCCGGCTGATCGCCGACAAGGGCATCGCGACCTTCGCCGCCGCCGCCCGGGCGGTGCAGCGCCGCCACCCCGAGGTGCGGTTCACCGTGCTCGGCGGCTTCGACACCGCCCCCGGCGCCATCGACCCGGCGACGATGCAGGCCTGGCAGGCCGAGGGGATCATCGACCACGCCGGGACGACCGACGACGTCCGCCCGTTCATCCGCGCGGCCACCGTCTTCGTCCTGCCGTCGACCTATCGCGAGGGCGTGCCCCGCTCGACCCTCGAGGCCATGGCGATGGGCCGGGCCATCGTCACCACCGACGCGCCCGGCTGCCGCGAGACGGTCCGCCACGGCGAGAACGGCCTGCTGGTCGCCAAGCACGACGTGGACGGGCTCGTCGCGGCGCTCTGCCGTTTCGCCACGGACCCGGGCCTGGCCGCGGCCATGGGTGCCGCCAGCCGGCGCCTGGCCGAGGAACGCTTCGACGACCGCCGGGTCAACGCGGCGATCATCGAGGCGATGCAGCTATGACGGCGCTCTCCGTCCCGCCTGCGTCAGCCGGCGGCCGCCCGATAGGCCGGGAAATAGTCGGTCGGCGGCCGGCCCTCGGTCAGCCCGGCATAGGCCGGCTCGTCGACCACCCAGCACCAGAGCGCGAAGCGATGCCGGGCGTCGCTGAACCCCGCCTTGAAGCGGAAAAGCGAGTCCTCGTCACTGCCGCGGCCGCCGCCGATGTGGAAGATCTCCACGCCGGCCGCCGCGTAGTGCCGGCGGGCGGCATCGAGGAGCTGCTTCAGGGGCGCAGCCTCGAGATGCGCGTCGGCGACGGCGCCCAGATGGTACTGGGCGATATGCCCCTTGCGCAGGCACAGCGCCCCGCCGGCCACCTCGCCGTCCTTGCGGCAGAGGAAGAGGTCGAGACCGGGGCCGAGAGCCTGGGCGAGGCTGTCGAAATAGGCTTCGTCGAGGAAGTAGCCGGCGGCCGCTCCGACGCGCCGCATGTTGGCGTGGTAGACCGCGATGAAGGCGCGCCGGGCCTCGGCGCCTGGCTCGCGGCTGGTGACGTAGCCATCCCGCGCCAGCCGCTTCAGGTCGCGCCGGTGGTTGCTGCGGTAGGCGGCGCGCTGGACGTCCTCCGGGACCGTAAGGTCGATCGACACCGTGGGGCCCATCGCCCGCACCGTGCCGAGGTCGCCGATCCAGGCGGCCTGGTCGAGCAGCGGGTGCAGGCGGGCCACCAGGCTGACGACGCCGAGCGCCTGGAGCCGGGCCTCGAGCCGTGCCCGGAACGCCGCCACGAGAGCCGCCGACGGGCTCGCCGTCGCGGCGATCGGCCCGGCATAGCCGTAGACCGAGCCGGCGTCGCGGCGGCCGGGCAGGGCCGCGATCGGCCTGAGCAGCATCGGCAGGGCGAGCCAGTCCGTCCCGTCGCGGCAGACGAAGAGCCTGGCCTCGCCCTCGCCGCGCGCCTCGGCGAGGCGGTGATAGGGGGCGTCGTGGTAGCTGTCGGCCTGGCGCGCGCCGGCGACGAGCGCCGGCCACTCGTCGCTCGTGGTCGCGAGCCACAGCTCCTCGATCATGCTGCGTCACCCTTCTCCAGCTTCCGGTCGGCATCGGGGAGGCGTCGGGGATGAGCCGCATCGCACCACCCGGGGGCTTCTACCAGACCTGCGGCAAGCGGCTCCTCGATCTGGCCATCGCCGTGCCGCTCGCCGTGCTCACGGCACCCCTCGCGCTCCTCGTCGCCGGGCTGGTTCGCTGGCGCCTGGGCAGCCCCATCTTGTTTCGCCAGGACCGCGTTGGCAAGGACGACCGGATCTTCCGCCTCGCCAAGTTCCGCACCATGACCGACGCGCGCGACGCCTCCGGCGAGCTCCTCCCGGACGGCCAGCGCCTGACCGCCCTCGGCCTCTTCCTGCGCAAGACCAGCCTGGACGAGCTGCCGCAGCTCAGCAACGTCATCAGGGGCGAGATGAGCCTCGTCGGGCCGCGGCCGCTGCTCGTCCGCTACCTGCCGCGCTACAGCGCCGAGCAGCGCTGCCGCCACGCCGTGCCGACGGGCGTCACCGGCCTCGCCCAGGTCAAGGGCCGCAACCGGCTGGGCTGGGACGAGCGCTTCGCCCTCGATCTCGACTATGTCCGGCGGCAGAGCCTCGGGCTCGACCTCTGGATCCTCTGGCGCACCTTCGTCGGGCTCGCCGACACCTCGGCCACGCTGCCGCGCGGCGCCGAGGAGGTCGAGGAGTTCATGGGCGGCGGCAACGCCAGCGGCATGGGGGCCCGCGACCATGGCTGAGGGTGGACGCGACTGGCGCGAGGCGATCCTGCCGATGATGCGCGAGGCCGATCTCGCCCGCTGGGTCAGGGCGGGCGGCGGCAAGGTGGCGGAGATCGACGGCCGCCATTGGGCCGAGGTGGTGCCGGGCTTCTACCAGCCACTGCACTACCTCGCCCGCTTCAAGGCGGCCGAGTTCGTGCGGCCATCCCTGCTCTGCTGGGGCATGCGGGCGGTGCTGGACGATGCGGACACGGTGGCCGCCAACGTGGTGACCCCGGTCCACATCCTTCCCGATTTCACGCGCTATGGCGCCGACCGGCTCTGTCGGCGGCGTCGCCAGGAGCTCGCCAAGGCCGAGCGCCATGTCGATGTCGTCGTCCTGGAGCGGCCCGACCGCGTCGTCGATCAGGGCTATCCGCTGGCACTGGAGGCCGCCAGGCGCAACCCCCGCAACAGGCTGGTGCCGGAGCCGGCGTTCAGGTGCTGGGTGGAGGCGGCGTTTGCCGACCGCAGCCCGGTCGTGCTCGGCATGCTGCAGGGCGACCGCCTGCTCGGCGTCAGCTTCTCGTTCGCCATCGACGGCGTCGCCTACGCGCACCAGGCCTTCATCGGCCAGGCCGGGCGATCGCTGCATCTCGACCTCTTGTGCTTCCATGTCGAGGCGTTGATGGCGCAGTGCACGCCCGGCATCCACACCGTCGTCAACGGCCTGCACGCGCCGGAGAACGAGGGGCTCTGCGACTTCAAGCGCCGCCAGGGACTCGTCGTCGCCCAATACCCGGGCCTGACCACCATGCACCCGCTCGCCGGCAGCCTGATCCGCTACCTGCGCCCGCACCAGTTCTACCGCCTCACCGGCCGCCGGTAGATGCCAGCCGCCACCTGCACAACGACAGCCAACCCGTGCCACCCGACGTCGCACCGACCGATCGTCAACCAAGTCGGGCGATGGTCGTCGAGCCGGCCAGCAACGCCGAAGAGCAATGTCGAAGAACAGCAGCCCCGGAGCCATCACAATTCGCAGGACCCGTCTCGTCTCCGCCGTCGCCCGGCCCGCCGACCGGCAGCAGCGATCCCTCGGCCGTTCCGACCAGTCGCGCGAGCGAGCCGTCCCGCCCGGCAGCATCGCCGTCGGGGGGGCCTGGTGATGCCGATCAGTGGGACGGCGTGGCGTGACGCCGTCTTTCCCGTCATGCAGGAGGCCGACCTCGCCCGCTGGCTGCGGGCCGGTGGCGCCAGCATCGTCGAGCACGCCGGCCGGCACTGGCAGCGGGTGGTGCCCGGCTTCTACCAGCCGATCCACTTCCTGGCCCGGCTGCGCGCCGTCGAGGTCGTCCGCCCGCGGCTGTTCTGCTGGGGGCAGCGGGCGGTGCTCGCGGAGGCGGACGCAATGCTGGCCAACGCGACGCTGCCGATCTACGTGCTGCCCGATCTCGCCGGCTACAGCCTCCGCCGGCTCGACGGCCGGCGGCGCAACGCCATCAACAAGGCGGCCCGCACGGTCGACCTGATCGCCCTCGACCAGCCGGACATCATCCTGGAGCAGGGTCCGGCAATCCTGCGCGAGGCCGCGGCGCGAAACCCGCGCAACAGCGGCGTCGCCGCCGAGCGGTTCGCCGACTGGGTGCGGGCGGGCTTCGATCGGCCGGGCCCGGTGTTCCTGGCGATGGTCAGGGACGGCACCCTCCTGGGCTTCAGCGTCGGCTTCGCCGTCGAGGGCGCGGCCTACTACCACCAGCATTTCATCGCCGATGCGGCGCGCTCGCTCAATCTCGACCGCTTCAGCTTCCACGCCAAGGCGGTGATGGCGCAGCGCACACCGGGCATCCACACGCTCGCCAACGGTCTCCACGTCCCCGAGAACGAGGGGCTCACCGACTTCAAGGAGAGCCAGGGCCTGGTCGTCGCCGCCTACCCGACCCGCGCGGTCATCCAGCCCCTGGTCGGCCGCCTGCTGCAGCGCTACCGGCCGTGCCAGTACTACCGCCTGACCGGCTACCGGCAGCCCCCTGAGGCGGGCGGGCTGCCGTTCCGTCGCGACCACCACCAGCATCGGGAATCCCTGCCATGACGGCCATCCTCGAAGCCTTCGACGAGCGCCACGCCGCCCTGTGGGGCCGGCACAACGTCATGCTGCGGCATCGCCTGCACGAGGACCCGCAGTTCTCCGACGAGGGGCTGGTGGCGCTGCTCGAGGCGCTCGAGCGGCCGTCGATGAACATCAACACCATGGCGGCGGAGGGCCACGATCTCTCGACCTGGCAGGCCTGCGACCCGGGCTCGATGTCCGCCGCCGAGATGCTGGCCGCGGTCAAGGCCGGCCGGCTCTGGATCAACGTCATCGGGATCAACCAGTCCTCGCCCCGCTTCGCCCGGATCCTCGACCAGCTCTACGGCGAGCTGGAGGCGGCGATGCCGGGCTTCAGGACCTTCAAGCGCAAGCTCGGCCTCTTGATCTCGTCGCCCAGGGCGCAGGTCTTCTACCACTGCGACATCCCGGGCCAGGGCCTCTTGCAGGTCCGGGGCAGGAAGCGGCTCTGGGTCTATCCGGCGAGTGAGCCCTTCCTGCGGCCCGACCAGCTCGAGGAGGTGGTGCGCGGTGTACGGCAGGAGGAGATCGCGTACGAGCCCTGGTTCGACGAGCATGCCGTGGTCTACGATCTGGAGCCCGGCCAGATGCTGCACTGGCCCTTGAACGGCCCGCACCGGGTGGTCAACCACGACTGCCTCAACGTCTCGCTCACCGTCGAGCACTGGACCGACGAGATTCTCCGCTCCTATGTCGTGAACCTGGCCAACGGCGTGCTGCGCGGCCAGCTCGGCTGGCGGCCGCGCTCGCGGTCGCTGGGCGGCCCGGCCTATTGGGGCAAGGCCGGGCTCGCCGCCTTCTGGCGATTCTCGGGGCTGCAGAACCGCCAGCGCTATCGGCCCCAAAAATCGGTGCGGATCGACGCGCTGGCGGCGGCACGCGGCGGCTGAGCTAGAGGTCGATCGCGCGCTTCTCGTCGATGCTCTGCTGGGCGGCGAGGACGATGCGCAGCGAGTTGACAGCGTCGGCCATGCTGTCGGAGAGGTCGAGGTCCTTCTGGATCGCCTCGAGGAACATCGCCTGCTCGCGCTCGCAGAGCTCCTGGTGGTCGGGCTCGTCCTCGGTCGAGATCCACTCGTCGGGCCGCGTGAAGTTGTTGTTCGCGTCGATCTCGGCGTGGTGCAGCTTGATCGCGTTGGTCTTGGTGTGCTGGTCGATGTCGGCCGAATCCGAGAGCTTGTCGGGGGCGGCCTCGCTCTGGCCTTCCTGCGGCTTGTAGGCGATCGAGGCAGCACCCTTCGGCCCCCAGACGTCCTTCACGAAATAGGCCACCTCGGACATCATCGGCCCCCAGCCGGCCTCGTACCAGCCGACCGAGCCGTCGTCGAAGGTGACGTGGAGGTGGCCGTAGTTCTGGACCTTGGTCTCGCTGCTGAGCTTGGCGCCGATGCCGTGGACACGGACCGGCCTGGCTCTGGTCATCTGGCACATGACGTCGACATAGTGGACGCCGCAATCGACGATGGGCGTGAGGCTCTCCATCAGCGCCTTGTGCCAGTTCCAGGCAGGGCCGCTGGACTGCTGGTTGAGGTTCATGCGCATCACCAGGGGCTTGCCCAGGCCCTGCGCCAGCTCGACGAACCTGGCCCAGGCCGGGTGCACGCGGAGGATGTAGCCCAGCACGAGCTTGCGGTTGGTCGCCTTGGCCTTGGCGACGACCGCCTCGGCGTCGGCGTTGTTGGTGGCGATGGGCTTTTCCATGAAGACGTGGCAGCCAGCATCCATGGCCTGGATGGCATAGGCCGCGTGGGTGTCGGGATAGGTGTTGATCGAGACGGCGTGCGGCTTGGTCTCGCCGAGGGCGGTCGCGAAGTCGTTGTAGCGCGGGTAGCCGGCGATCTCGTCGGGGAGCTTCGTCGCCGGCCCCATCGAGCGGCTGACGAGGCCGACCAGATCGAAGCCCGGGTTGCGGTGATAGGCCTTTGCATGGCTCGCCCCCATGTTGCCCACGCCCACGACCAGAATGCGCACCGGCTCCGCCATCGTTCCCCGCTCCCCGTCGGTCTGCTATGCCTCGCCGGCAACCATCGCCCGCGAGGCCGGACCGTGCAAGGGCTTGCGGCGACAACCGGGGCCAAGACAGCGTAGCAACCGGTTTTCCATGCCAGCCGGGTGTCGCGAGGGCGGCCGTACGCCGGATGCCGGCGGGGGTGGGGCGCCCGATGGGCAGGTCCCGGGCATTGGCCATGTGGCCGCCATCGTCACCGGATGCGGCGCCAGGTGGGCCGATCGCGCCGCCGTCATGGCCATCCCGTATCGCCGGCGAGCGCTTCGGCGGCACCGACGGCGATGCCTAGCGCAAGGCGCGGGCGCTCGACCGGGTTGCGGGCAATGCAGGCCCGGCCGGCGGCACGGCGGTCAGCCGCCGGCCGCCGGTGCCAGCTCGTCGGCGAGTGCCAGCACCTGGTCGACGAACGCGTCGAGGTCGGCCTCGGTCGTGCGGTGGTTGGTGATGCAGACGCGAATGGCCTGGCGCCCGGCGATGGTCGTCGAGGACGGCACCGCGATGCCGCGGACCTGCAGCTGGGTGATGATCCGGGCGGTGAGCTGCGCTTCTTCATCGGGCGGGCGGTTGCCGGTGCCGGCCGGGCGAAAGCAGACGATGTTGAGCGGCACCGGGCCGGCGAGCTCGAGTCCTGGCTCGCGCTCGATGCGCCGCGCCAGATGCCGGGCCTGGGCACAATTCCGCTCGATCGCCCGGCCCAGCCGGCGCAGGCCGTAATGCTGGATGGTGAACCAGACCTTCAGCGCCCGAAAGCCGCGCGACAGCTCGACCCCGTAGTCGCAGAACCAGGGCTCGCCGCTGGCGGCACCGACCTCGGTCGAGGTGAGATAGGCGACCCGGCCGCCGAAGGTCTCCATGTGCAGGGCACCGTCGCGGACCAGCACGCAACCGGCGTCATAGGGCACGTGGAGCCATTTGTGGAAGTCGAAGGCCAGCGAGTCCGCGGTCTCGATGCCGTCGACCAGGTGGGCGAGAGCCGGGACCAGCACGGCGAGCCCGCCGAAGGCGCCGTCGACATGCAGCCAGAGCTCGTGCCGGTCGGCGATCGCGCGCATGCCGCGCAGGTCGTCGAAGGCGCCGGTATTGACCGTGCCGGCCGAGGCGACGACGGCGAACGGCCTGAGGCCGGCGGTTCGATCGGCCCGGATCGCCCGCTCGAGCGCCTCGAGGTCGATGCGATCGGCGGCGTCGCAGGCGACCCGGCGCAGCTGGTCGGCCCCCAGGCCGAGAAGCTCGAACGCCTTCTTGACCGAGTTGTGGGCCTGTGCCGAGCAGTAGCCGACGAGTGCCGCCTCGGACTGGATCACGCCGCGGCCGCGGATCGTCTTCGGTGCCGCCCGCTGGCGCGCCACGGCGAGGCCGAGCAGGGTCGCCATCGACGAGCCGCTGACCAGCAGGCCGCTGCTCTGCTCCGGCAGGCCGAAGACGTTGACGAAGCAGCGCACCACGTCCCGCTCGACATGGACCGGCATGTGCTCGCGGCCGCCGAGATTGGCGTTGACCGCACCGGCGAGAAACTCCGCGAGGGCGCCGATCGGCGTCCCGGAGCCGTGCACCCAGCCCCAGAAGTGGGGGTGGGTGTTGCCGAGCAAATGCGGCAGGATGGTCCGGCGGAAGGAGTCGTAGACGGCCTCGGCCGGCCGTCCCTCCCAGGGCGGCTCCCCGCCGAACGCGCGCTTGGCCGCGTCGGGGATCGGCTGCCAGACCGGGCGTTCGCGCACGGCGCGCCAGTGGTCGACCATGTCGTCCACGGCACGGTGGCAAAGCGTCCGGAATTCCTCCCAGTCGGTCGGGTCGAGGCTCTCGGCGGCGGGTTCGCCCGAGGATGGCGGTGTCATGCTGCTGATGTCCGGAGGGCCGGGCTGTTTGGCGACTCTGCCTGGGGTGGGTTGGGCCACGCCGTCGTCTGGCCGTGGCCCAACCTTGCCACCGGGCGTTGCAGCCGTCGATGGCGGCGTCCGTCGGTGACGGACGAGGGCGGCGTGCGGATCGTCGGCCGACAGTGCCGCCCGCCGTCCTCAGATCGCGGCGTCGAACAGGCCGGCCTCGATCCTCGCCATGTCGAGGGCCTGCATGTCGTCGGAGAGCTCGTAGCCGTCGGCGTCGGCCCTGACCGCGTCGTGGTCGAAGCTGTTGGCGGGCTCGATGAAGTCGTTGGTGAGCACGTCCTCGGCCGCGATCGGGCTCGAGACCTGGCCCATCTCGTGGATGGTGTCGAAGAACGCCTGCCAGCTCGCCATGTCGTGCCAGCCCCAGCCGCCGCGGTTCTCCATGTCGCCGCGGAAGACGTTGATCTGCTGGAGGATGGAGGTGGTGCCGAGCTCCGCACCCAGGCTCGAGGCCAGGGTCGGGAACTGCTCGAAGACGGCTTCCACGGCGGCCCTGGGATTGTGGTAGGCGAACTCCATGCCCATGGCCCAGCCGCGCAGGTACTCCTCGAGGAAGGCACGGCGGTCGGGGTCGTCGAGGTCGCGGCGCCGGACGACGAAGCTGTTGGCGGGGAAATGCGAGTGCTGGACGCCGAGCCAGTACTCGAACTCGAGGCCGGTCGCGATCCATTCGGCCCTCAGGCCCTCCCAGGAGAGGGCGGCGTCACCCTGGCCGGCGGCGAGTGCCGTGCCCCAGGTGGGCCAGCCGGCCTCGACATAGGTGACCTTGGAGACGTCCACCCCCTGCGAGGCCAGGAGCGGGTCGGTGATCGACTGCCAGGCGGCGGAGCCGAGCAGCACGGTCTTGCCTTCCAGCGTCTTGAGGTCGTTCGAGCCCTCGCCCTTGCGGAAGGCGAAGCTGAAGGTGTCCCTGGCGCCCATGTGCCAGACGGAGACGAGATCCATGCCGTTCTCCAGCGCGAAGGAGAACACGCCGGGGGACGGAAAGCCCATGTCGGCCTGGCCCACGTCGACGAACTTGACGGTGGCGGTGCCGTCCGAGGGGCCGGGCTGCATGTCGGTCGAGAGATCGCCGAAATAGCCCATCTTCTTGCCGACCCAGTACGGGTAGTCGTCGAGCACCTCGAGCGTGCCGCGCGGCGAGATCCAGGTGAAGGTGCCGTAGGGCTCGGCCCTGGCCCCACGACCCTGGCCCAGGGCCGTGGCGGTCACCACGCCGGCCGCCGTCACCTGGAGGAAGTAGCGGCGGTCGAGGCCGCCCTTGGCCATACCGGTCTGCTTGATCATGGCATTCGTCCCTGTGCTCGTTGCTTCGCCGGGCGGCTCAGGTTTCCCAGCTCGCCCATTTCTTGCCGATCAGGAAAAAGAGCGTATAGATCAGGATGCCGAGAATCGAGAGGATCAGCACGACGGCGAAGAATTCCGGCATCTTGATCATCGAGGAGTAGGTGGTCAGCCGATTGCCGAGCCCGAAGCCGCCGCCGACCATCTCGGCCCCAACGGTGGTCAAGAGGCCGAAGATGGCGCCCACCATGAGCCCGACCAGGATCATCGGCAGCGCCATCGGGGCGCGGATCTTCCAGAAGATCTGCAGGGTGGAGGCGCCGTAGGAACGGGCCAGCGCGATCTTGGCACTGTCGACGCGCCGGAAGCCGGTAGCGGCGTTGATCATCACCATGGGCCCGGACGCCAGGGCGACGGCGATGATCCGCGGCTCGTAGCCGAAGCCGAAGCGGAGGATCAGGAGCGGGATCAGCGCCAGCATCGGCGTGGTGACGAGCACCAGGATGTAGGGGGCCACGATCTTCTCGGCGAAGGGGAACTGGGTGATCACCGCGGCGAGCAGCAGGCCCACCGTGGCGCCGATGGCGAAGCCGCAGCCGAGCTGGACCAGGGTGTGGCCGAGATGCGGCAGGATGAGCGGGAACTCGGTGACCAGCGCCACGCCGATCAGGCTCGGCCTTGGCATGATGTAGTGCGGCACGGCGAACCACCAGAGCGAGAGCTCGATGCTGCCGATGACGACCACGGCGACCGCCAGGATGGCCAGCACCTCGGCCCAGGAGCTGATGCCGGGGCCGGCGGTCAGGGCGGAGAGATTGGTGACGCCGACCTCGTTCTCGTCCGGCCGCCGGGCGTGGCGGAACTCGGGGATCGCGTCCTGGCCGCTCATGCCGCGACGCCACGTGCCACGCGCTTGCCCACGATCTCGCCCTTGATGGCGTTGGACAGGTCGAACACCTCGCGGCTCGCCATGACCTCGAAGGAGCGCGGCCGGGGGAGCGGCACGGCGTATTCGGCGGCGACCCGGCCCGGCCGCGGCGACAGGACCACGACCTTGTCGGAGAGGAAGATGGCCTCCTCGATGTTGTGGGTGATGAAGACGATCGTGGTGGGGGTATCCAGCCAGATCTCCTCGACCAGCCGGTTCATCTCCTCGCGGGTGAAGGTGTCGAGCGCCCCGAACGGCTCGTCCATGAGGAGCACGGACGGCTTCAAGGCCAGTGCCCGGACGATCGCCGCGCGCTGCTGCATGCCGCCCGAGAGCTCGCGCGGGAACCTGCCGCCGAAGCCGTCGAGCCCGACCCGGTGCAGGAGGTGGTCGATCCACGCCCGGTCCGGCTGCTGCCGCTTGATCTCGAAGGGAAAGGCGATGTTGGCGGCGAGGTCGCGCCACGGCAGCAGGTTGGCCTCCTGAAAGACGATGCCGATCTCGGGCCGGGGGCCGGTGACGGGCGTGCCGTCGAGCAGGATCGCGCCGGCCGACAGGTGGTGCAGCCCGGACATCGACCAGAGGAGCGTGGTCTTGCCGCAGCCGGACGGGCCGACGATCGACACCACCTCGTTCCTGCCCACGTCGAGGCTGCAGCGGTCGAGCGCCAGCAGGTCGCCCGACGCCGTCCGGTAGAGCTTGGTGGCGTCGCGCACAGCGAGCTTCGTGGTCGTTGCCTGCACCGACTGGCTGCGCTCCCTGGCGCTCGCTTCCCCCGGCCGCCGTCGCTCCCGGAAGCTGATGACCATACCACTTTGCAGGGGTCGCAAACGGGCTGTCAAGGCGCCCTCCGGCACCCGGCGGCAAAAGCGAGCGGGCGACTGCGCCTTGACTCCGGCGGTATCCCGGGTCCTCGATGGCGTCATCCCTGTAGCGAGACGGTGAACCATGGCCGACCTGACACCCGACCCCGACCGCTCGGCCACGGTGGCCGTCGCCGACTGGCTCGGCGCTTTCGCGCGCGCGCTCGACGGCCGCGACACCGAGCGGGTCCTGGGCCTCTTCCAGGACGATTGCTACTGGCGCGATCTCCTCGCCTTCACCTGGAACATCGCCACGATGGAGGAGAAGCCCCGGGTCCGGGCGATGCTGGAGGCGACGCTCGACCGGACCGCGCCCACGGGCTGGCGGCTCGAGGGGGCGGCCGAGGCGAAGGATGGTGTGACCGAGGCCTGGCTCGCCTTCGAGACGGCCGTGGGCCCGGCCAGGGGGCATGTCCGGCTCAAGGACGGGCGCGCCTGGACGCTCTTCACGGCGCTCGACGAGCTGCGTGGCCACGAGGAGCCGCGCGGGCCACGCCGGCCGCTCGGCACCATCCACGCGGCCTCCCGGACGCGCGAGACTTGGCGCGAGGCGCGCGGCCGCGAGCAGGCCGAGCTCGGCCGCGCGCGGCAGCCCTACGTCGTGATCATCGGCGGTGGCCAGGGCGGCATCATGCTCGGCGCCCGGCTCAAGCAGCTGGGCGTGCCGGCCGTGATCGTCGAGCGGAACGCGAGGCCCGGCGATTCCTGGCGCAACCGCTACCGCTCGCTCGTCCTGCACGACCCGGTCTGGTACGACCACCTGCCCTACATCCCGTTCCCCGACACCTGGCCGGTCTTTGCACCCAAGGACAAGATCGGCGACTGGCTCGAGATGTACGCCAAGGTGATGGAGCTCGACTATTGGGGCTCGACCGAGGCCAGGCACGCCGCCTTCGACGCCGACCGCAAGGTCTGGGCGGTCGAGCTGGAGCGCGACGGCGAGCCGCTCACGCTGCGGCCCCGGCACCTCGTCTTCGCGACCGGCGCCTACGGGCCGCCGCGCCGCGTCGCGTTCAAGGACCGCGACGCCTTTCGCGGCCGCATCCTCCATGCCAGCGAGCACCGGGACGGCCGCGACCTCGCGGGTAAGCGCTGTGTGGTCATCGGCTCGGCGACCTCGGGCCACGACATCGCCCTCGATCTGTGGGAGGGCGGGGCCGACGTCACCATGGTGCAGCGCCACCCGACCATCGTGGTCAAGTCCGAGACGCTGATGGAGCTGGGCTTCGAGCTCTATTCCGAGGCGGCACTGACAGCCGGCATCAGCCACGACAAGGCCGACCTGATCGTGGCCGCGACGCCGATCGCCCTCTTCGCCGAACTGCAGCGGCCGGTCTGGGCCGAGATCCGCCGCCGCGACGCCGACTTCTACGCCGGCCTCGAGGCCGCCGGCTTCGCCCTCGACTGGGGCGAGGACGAGAGCGGGCTGATGCTGAAGGCCTACCGGACCGCGTCCGGCTACTACATCGACGTGGGCTGCTCGGCGCTGATCATCGACGGCCGGATCGGGCTGAAGAGCGGGGTCGAGATCGACCGGCTGACGCCCACCGGCATCCGCTTCGCCGATGGCAGCGAGATCGCCTGCGACGTCATCGTCGAGTGCACCGGCTACCAGTCGATGCACGAAACCGTGGCCAGCCTCGTCTCGCGCGAGCTGGCCGACGAAGTGGGCCCGTGCTGGGGCCTCGGCTCCGGGGTCAGGGGCGACCCCGGCCCCTGGCACGGCGAGCTCCGCAATATGTGGAAGCCGACCGCGCACGAGGCGCTCTGGTTCCAGGGCGGCAACCTGGCGCTCCAGCGCTTCTATTCGCGCTACCTCGCGCTGCAGCTCAAGGCGCGGATGGAGGGCATCGCCACGCCGGTGCATCGCACCACCCCCTATCACCGGCCGCTGCACCGCCCGGCCTAGGCAGGAAGGCGGCGAAGGCGGGCCGGCCGCCGGCCGTCAGCTCGCGTCGCGGTGCCGGGCGATGCAGGTGGCGATCACCTCGTCGAGCGGCCGCTTCCACCAGTCGAGGGCCGAGAAGATCTCGACCTCGTGGAAGCCCGTGTAGCCGGTGGCCTCGACCATCGCCCGGAGGCCCGGCAGGTCGATGACGCCGTCGCCCATCATGCCGCGGTCGGTGAGGAGATCGCGGGTCGGCACCAGCCAGTCGCAGATGTGATAGGCGAGGATGCGCTGCTCGCGCCCGGCGCGGGCGATCTGGGTCGCGACATCCGGGTCCCACCAGACGTGATAGGCGTCGATGGCGACTCCGACGTCGGGGCCGAGCCGGCCGGCCATGTCGAGAGCCTGGCCGAGCGTGTTCACGCAGGACCGGTCTCCGGCATACATCGGGTGCAGGGGCTCGATGGCGAGCGGCATCCCGGCCGGGCGGCTGTGCTCGAGGAGCCGGGCGATGCCGTCCTCGACCATCTGCCGCGCGCCGACGATATCGCGCGAGCCCTCGGGCAGGCCGCCCACGACCAGGACCAGGCACTGGGCACCCAGGGCCACGGCCTCGTCGACGGCGCGGCGGTTGTCCTCGATCGCGGCTGCTCGACCTTCTGCGGTGGCGGCGGGAAAGAGGCCGCCTCGGCAGAGGCCGGTGACGGCGAGCCCGGCGTCGCGGATGGCCCTGGCCGAGGTCTCGAGCCCGGCTGCGGCCACCTGATCGCGCCAGGGCGCCACGGCGGGCACGCCGGCCCGGGCGCAGGCGTCGACCAGCTCGACGAGGCCGGCCTGCATGCGCACGGTGGCGAGGTTGATCGACAGCTGCGAGATGTCGGGCATGGCTCAGGCCTCGTAGGTCATGGGGGTGAGATCGGCGGACTTGGGCAGGGCGGCGCTGGCGAGGCCGGGCGCGCGGAGCGAGCCGAGCGCGATCCGGCCCCGGTCGATGCGCAGCGCCGTGGTGCCCCGATGGTCGCGGTAGAGATCGGGGTGCGCCGCGAGGAACGCCCGCTGCTCGTGCGCCGGAGCGGCGGCCATGCCGTGGACGTAGTGGTGGCCGTTGCGCTCGACATGGTCGCAGCCGATGAGCGTGGCGAGGGCCAGGTCCTGCTGGACGGCGAGCCCGGCCTGGGTGGTCAGGTCCTCGGCCGACATGAAGTAGCGCTCGTGCCCGGCCTCGGCGTTCCATTTGGCGCAGCGGGCGCGGTTCAGGAGGGCCTTGTAGAAGCCCTTGCAGGACTTCGAGGACACGCCGGTGTAGCCCAGCGCCTTGGCCTCGAGGAAGGCGTCGATATGGCCGTCGGATTCGTCGATCTCGACCGGCTTGAGCGCCGCGAGGTCGCTGATGTCGCGCGCCAGGGCCTGGGCGCGGCCGATCGGCTGCTCGATGAAGAGCACACTCTGCCGCAGCCGGGCCAGGCGTGGCTCCGCCTCGATCCGGCGCCAAAGCGCGATGACGGCGTCGGCGTCGGTGTACTGCTCGTTGCCGTCGAGCGTGGCCCTGGCGCCGGCCACGCCGTCGGTGACGGCGGCGATGCGGCAGAGCCGGTCGATGTCGGCCTCGAGATCGCCGCCCACCTTGAGCTTGAAGTGGGTGACGCCGTAGCTCTCGACGACCTCGCGCAGCGTTTCGGGCAGCCCGTCGTCGACGCGGGTGCCGGGCGGCTGGTCGGCGGGCTCGATCGGGTCGACGAGGCCCACCGTGTGCCGCGCCGCGATGCTCCCGGCGGGTGCGAGGCCAGCCAGGAAGGCGTCGAGGTCGAACCCCTCGAGGTCCGGGGTGGTGGTGGCGTCCAGGCCCATGATGTTGGCCTTGACCCCGGTGAAGACGTCCTGGCGCAGGTGGCGAAGGAGGGCGTCGAGGATGGCACGGTCGACCAGTGCCTGGCCGAAGCTCGCGACCAGCGGCGGGAGGCCGCCCTCGGCGCAGGCGGCGTGGTGCCCCGCCGTCACCTCGGCATGAAGGCCGAAGGCGGTGGCCTGGCCGGCCCCCTTGTACAGCTCAGCTGCGATGGCGAGCGAGCGGCGGAGCTGGTCGAAATTGTCCTCGTTGCTGAGCGCCGGGTTCTTGTCGAACCATTTCGGCGCCAGGATTTCCGCCGCCCAGCCGGCGGCTTCGCTGCCGTCGTCCATGCGGATCGTGGCCCGGACGAAGGCCTGCGGTGCCTCGGTGAGCGTCACGATGCCGAAGCGGAAGGGCATCCGCAGCGTCACCGGGCGCTCGAAGAAGTGAATGCCGGAGACGCGCATGGTGGGGGTCATCGCAGGGCCTCCAGGATGCCGCGCAGGTAGCCGGCGGCGCGGGCGGCGCAGGCGGGACCGTCGGGCCGGTAGTCGAAGGGCTCGGCGGCGAGCCAGCCCCGGTAGCCGTGGCGCCGCAGGCTCTGGATGATGGGGACGACGGGCAGCGCACCCTCGCCCGGGCCGCGCTGGTTCGGGTCGTTGAGCTGGACGTGGGCGATGTGGCCGGATGGCAGGAAGCGGTCGACCACCGCCGGGACATCGCCCTCGGTCTGCCCGGCGGCGCAGGCGTCGAGCATGGTCCTGAAGGCGGGGCTGGCGATGGTGTCGACGATGGCTGCCGCCTCGGCGATGGTGTTGACGAAGTCCGTCTCGTTCGGCGCCAGGGCTTCGAGGCAATAGGTGACGCCGGCCTTTTCGGCGGCCTCGGCGGCGGCACTGAACGCCGTCATGGCGTGGTCGCGGCTGATCTCGCCCTCGACCAGCATGCGCTGCCTGGGCGAGCCGTGGACGAGCACCGGGGCGTCGAGCTCGGCTGCCAGCCCGATCAGCCGGCGGATCGCCTCGATCGTGCGGCCGCGCACGGCCGGGTCGGGGTCGGTGATCGAGAGGCCGGCCGGGGCCACGAGGAGCCAGTGCAGGCTCGAGCAGACGAGGCCCTCGGCCGCGAGTGCCGACCTCGCGGCCGCGACCTCGCCCGACGTGAGGGTCAGGGGATCGTCCTTCAGCGTGAACGGGGCGATCTCCAGTCCGTCGTAGCCGACGGCGGCGGCGAAGGCGCATTGGCGGGGGAAGTCGAGCTCGCGGACGACCTCGTTGCACAAGGAGAGCTTCATCGAGGCCTCGAGAGCAGGGATGCCCTGGCGCGGGCGAAGGGTGGCAGGTCCCAGACGAGGACCAGGAGGGTGAGGGTGGCGAGCACGGCGCAGATCGGCCGGCTGAGCAGCGGGAGGAGATCGCCGTCAGAGAGCACCATCGCCCGGCGGAAGTTCCGGTCCAGCATCTCGCCGAGCACGATGCCCAGCACCAGGGGGGCGATCGGGTAGTGCATCAGGCGAAGGGCGAACCCGAGGAGGCCGAAGCCCACCATCACCCAGATGTCGAAGACGCGGCTGGCGATGGCGAAGGATCCGACGACGCAGAGGGTGAAGACGACCGGCATGAGGAGCGCCCGGGGCACGCGCAGCACGGCGAGCATCGGCCGGGTGAGGGCGAGGCCGAGGACCAGGATGGCGAGCGAGGCCCAGAACAGCATGGCCGCCACCTCGACGATGAAGGCCGGGCTCTCGATCAGGATCATGGGTCCCGGCCGAACGCCATGGATGAACATCGCGGCCAGGAGCACGGCGGCCGGGGCCGAGCCCGGCACGGCGAGGGTCAGCACCGGGATGATCGCCCCGGGGACGGCCGCGCTGTTGCCGGTCTCGGATGCGAGGAGGCCTTCCGGCGCGCCCTTGCCGAAGCGCTCGGGCGTGCGGCTCGCCCGTCGTGCCGCGGCATAGGAGACCCAGGCCCCCATGTCCTCGCCGACGCCGGGGATGATGCCCATCGACGTGCCGAGCGTCCCGGAGCGCAGCATCAGCCACCAGCGGCCGAGGGTTTCGCGGACCGGCGGCAGGATGCGCCGGCCGGCGTCGCGGATGATCTCGTAGTTGCGCTGCCGCATGACCATCAGCACCTCGGCGAAGCCGAAGGCCCCGACCAGGGCGGGCAGCAGGCCGAGGCCGCCCGCCAGGTCGCGGGTGTAGGCGAAGCGCTGGTAGGCGTGAATACCCTCCTGGCCCACCTGGGCGAGGAGGAGGCCGAGGAAGCCGGCGATCCAGCCCTTGATCGGGTCGGCCGTGGCGGTCAGGCGGCCGGAGATGACGACGCCGAAGACGGCGAGCCAGACGAACTCGAAGGACTGGAACCGGAGCCCGGCCTCGGCGAGCTGCGGGGCGATCAGGACCAGGAGCAGCATGCCGACCATGCTGCCGGCGAACGAGCCGAGCGTGGCGATGCCCAGCGCCTCGCCGGCCCTGCCGCTGCGGGCCATGGGAAAGCCGTCGAGGGTGGAGGCGGCGTTGGCCGGGGTGCCGGGGATGTTGAGGAGGATGGCCGAGCGGCTGCCGCCGTAGATGGCGCCGACATACATGCAGATCAGGATCAGGATGGCGTCGCCGGCGGCGAGGCGGAAGGTCAGGGTCGTGAGCAGCGCGATGCCGAGGGTGGCGGTGAGCCCGGGCATCATGCCGACGGCGATGCCGAGCAGGGTGGCCCAGACGACGTTGACGAGGCTGGAGGCGGTGGCGAGCGCGGCGATGGCACCCGCGAGCTGGCCGAAGGCATCCATCAGCCGGTCACGGCAGTCGCACGAGGAAGACGCGCTCGAAGAGGAGGGTGACGGCGGCCGTGGTGACCACCGCCATCACGACGGCGATGGCGAGGCTGCGCACCGGCCGGGTGCGCTCGAAGCCGAACCAGCCGACGAAGGCCAGGACGAAGAGGCCGGTGGCCAGCCAGAAGGGGACGCGGCCGACGAGGCCCAGCGCATAGCCGAGGCCGAGGCCGAGGGTGACGAGGGTGCGGCCGAGAGCGCCGGGCTCGGCGTGCTCCGCCGCATCCATGGCCGCGCGGCGCTGGCGCGCGCTGCGCACCAGAAGGGTGAGCGCCAGGACCAGGAGCACGAGACCGAGCACACCCGGGGTCAGGCCG
Source organism: uncultured Geminicoccaceae bacterium (assembly GCA_964460465.1). Taxonomy (GTDB): domain Bacteria; phylum Pseudomonadota; class Alphaproteobacteria; order Geminicoccales; family Geminicoccaceae; genus SLRI01. Next base: position 40,024 of record CAYWSB010000005.1, read on the forward strand.
GGGGCGCTCATCGGATGGACGCCGAGATGCGCCAGGCGCGGCATCCGCCAGGATTCGACGACGATGCCGGCCGCGATCACGACCAGCAGGGCCGAGAACCAGAGGTCGTGGCGGCGGTCGGCCGACATGGGGCTCCTCGCTGCAGCGGCGGCGGGGACGGCGTGCCGTCCCCGCTCGGCGTCGGATCGCTCAGGGCTGCGGGATGCCCAGCTCCTCGGGCGAGATCTCGGCCCGGCCCGCCGCATGGAACGACCAGGCGTCGGCCTGGATCTCGGGCCAGACGGCCTCGAAGGCGGCATCGCCCGCGGCCGGGGTGAAGAGGGCGCCGCGCTCGAGCGCGTAGGAGCGGAGCGCCTCGGCCTCCGGGATCACCTCGGCCCAGATCTGGTTCAGGGTCTCGATGACCTCGGGCGGCGTCCCCTCCTTCGGCAGGAAGATGCCGAAGGCGGTGGAGAGGATCGGCAGGGGCTGGTCGACGAAGTCGGTGATCGGCGGGATCGTGCCGTAGCCCTCGATCTCGAGCGGCTGCGGGCCGAGCACCGCGAGCGGCCGGAGGCGACCACCCCTGACCATCTCGGCCTGCTCCGACGCGAGCTGGGTGGTCGATTCCGCCTCGCCCGCCACGGTCGCGACCACGGCCGGATTGCCGCCGTCATAGGTGATGTGCCGGTAGTCGCCACCGACCACGCCCTTCAGGGCCTCGATCGCCGCATGGCCGGAGGAGCCCGCTCCGGCCGTGGCGACGGTGACGCCGCCGCCCTGCATGGCCTCGATGAACTGCGCCATGTCCTCGTAGGGGGCATCGGGGTTGACCGAGACGAGGGGCACGTTGGTCACGGTGTTGTAGAGCTGCCAGTCCTCGATCCAGGTGTCCCACTGGCCCAGGAGCTTGTAGGTGCCGAGCTGCTTCGGCGCGCCGGCGGTCCAGGTGTAGCCGTCGCGCTCCGCCTCCCAGGCGCTGGTCTTGCCGATGACGCCGGAGGCGCCCGGCTGGTTGACGACGACGACGCTCTGGCCGAGCGCCTCCTCGAGCACGCCCGCGGTGATCCGGGTGACCTGGTCGGTGGCACCGCCGGCCCCCCAGGGCACGATGATGGTGATCGGCCGGTCGGGCTGCCAGGGATAGTCCTGGGCCAGGGCCGGCGTCGCCGCGAGGGTGGCGAGGGCGAAACCGAGAAGGGTCCGCTGCATGATCGTTCCTCCCTTGGGTTCTTGTCCGGTCGAGGTCAGCCGACGCCGCGCACCGCCATGGCGACGCGCATCCGTCGGGCGGCGAGCTCCGGATCCCGGAGCAGGCCCGCGGCATCGGCGAGGCGGAAGAGCTCCGCCAGGTGCAGGGTCGAGCGCGCACTTTCCTGGCCGCCCACCATGGTGAAGTGGTCCTGGTGGCCGTTGAGCCAGGCGAGGAAGACGATGCCGGTCTTGTAGAACCGGGTGGGCGCCTTGAAGATGTGGCGCGAGAGCGGGACCGTGGGTGCCAGGATCTCGTGGAAGGTGGCGCGGTCGCCCCTGGCCAGGGCCGCGAGCGCCGCCGACGCGGCAGGGGCAATGCCGTCGAAGATGCCGAGCAGCGCATCCGAGTAGCCCTGCTCGTCGCCCTCGATCAGCTCGGCGTAGTTGAAGTCGTCGCCGGTATACATGCGCACGCCGTCCGGCAGGCGGCGGCGCATGGCGACCTCCTTCTCCTTCGACAGCAGCGAGACCTTGATGCCGTCGACCTTGGCGGCGTTGGCCTGGATGGCGGCGAGGCAGGTGTCCATCGCCTGCCAATGATCCTTCGAGCCCCAGTAGCCCTCGAGCGCCGGGTCGAACATCTCGCCGAGCCAATGGATGATCACGGGCTCCCGCACCTGGCCGAGGACGCGATCGTAGACCCTGGCGTAGTCGTCGGGGCTCTTGGCGCAGGCGGCCAGCGCCCGGCTCGCCATCAGGATCAGCCGGCCGCCGACGCCCTCGATCGCCTCGATCTGCTGCTCGTAGGCGGCGATCACGTCGGCCACGGTCTGGCCGGGTGCCGGGGCCAGGTGGTCGGTGCCGCAGCCGGAGAAGACGAGTGCCCCCTCGCGGTCTTTGGCGGCGTCCACGGAGCGGCGGATGAGCTCCAGCGCCCCCTGCCAGTCGAGGCCCATGCCGCGCTGGGCCGTGTCCATCGCCTCGGCCACGCCGAGCCCGAGATCCCACAGATGCTCGCGATAGGCGATGGTCCGGTCCCAGTCGACCCGGGCATCGAGCCAGGGATCGGCATCGGCCAGGGGATCGGCCACGACGTGGCAGGCGGCGAAGGCCACCCGGTCGAACGGCGCCGCCGCCTTGGCCGGGAAGTCGCGCGGGGACGAGAGGTGGAATCGCTCGGTGCCGCCGCCCGCGGTCGGCAGGGTGACGGAAAGGGGCATGCCGCTCATGGTTTCAACTCCGGTACGGTGAGCCAGCGCCGCTCGCGCCAGCTTTCGAGGCCCAACTCGGCCAGTTGCACGCCCTTCGCCCCCTCCATCAGGCCGTGCGCCCAGGGCGCGTCCTCGACGACGTGGCGAAGGAACATCTCCCACTGCGTGCGAAAGCCGTTCCTGGCGGCGCCGCGATCGGGCACCTCCTGCCAGTCGGCCATGAAATTCCTGGTCTGCGGTTCGTCCGGATTCCAGACGGGCTTGGGCGTGTTGACCCGGTCCTGGGTCCAGCAGCGGGTGAGCCCGGCCAAGGCCGAGCCGCGCACGCCGTCGGCCTGGAAGGTGACGAGATCATCCCGCCTGACGCGCACGCACCAGGAGGAGTTGAGCTGCGCGATCACCCCGCCCTCGAGCTCGAAGGTGGCGTAGGCGGCGTCGTCGGCGTCGGCATCGTAGAGCCGGCCGGCCTCGTCGATGCGGCTCGGGATGTGGGTCGCCCCCAGGCAGGAGACGGCCTTGACCTCTCCGAAGAGGTTGTCGAGCACGTAGCGCCAGTGGCAGAGCATGTCGAGGATGATCCCGCCGCCCTCGGCCGTCTTGTAGTTCCAGGACGGGCGCTGGGCCGGCTCCAGGTCGCCCTCGAACACCCAATAGCCGAATTCGCCGCGCACGGACAGGAGACGACCGAAGAATCCGGCCTCCTTGAGGCGCTTCATCTTGAGCAGGCCCGGCAGGAACAGCTTGTCCTGGACGACGCCGTTCTTGACCCCCTTGGCGGCGGCGAGGCGGGCGACGGCGAGCGCGTCGTCGAGCCTGTCGGCGATCGGCTTCTCGCAATAGACGTGGCGGCCGGCCTCGATCGCCCTGGTCAGGAGGCTGGCGCGCATCTGCGTCGTGCCGGCATCGAAGAAGATCGGGTAGGCGTCGTCGGCAAGCGCCGCATCGAGGTCGGTCGACCAGCGCTCGAGCCCGTGCGCCCTGGCCAGGGCTTCCATCTTGCGGGCGTTGCGGCCGACAAGCAGCGGCTCCGGCACCAGCCGCTCGCCATTGGTGAGCGGCAGGCCGCCGTCGGCGCGGATCGCGAGGATCGAGCGGATGAGGTGCTGGTTCATCCCCATCCGACCCGTGACACCGTGCATGACGATACCGATGCGCTGCGTTGCCATGGTCTATTCCATTCCCAAGAGCTCGTAGATGCGCCGCGCATACTGGCCGAACTCCGGCGACTGGCGCATGTCGAGGCGGCGCGGATAGGGCAGGTCGATGGCGAAGAAGTCGGCCATCCGCGCCGGCCCGGCGGTGAGCACGGCGCAGTGGCTGCCCATCAGGACCGCCTCCTGGATCGAGTGGGTGACGAAGAGGATGGTCTTCCGGCTCTCGCTCCAGATGCGCAGGAGCTCGAGGTTCATCCGCTCGCGCGTGAGCGCGTCGAGGGCCCCGAAGGGCTCGTCCATGAGCACGAGGCGCGGATCGTGGATCAGGGCGCGGGCGATGGCGGCCCGCTGCTGCATCCCGCCGGACAGCTCGTACGGGCGCTTGTCGGCGAAGCCCTCGAGGCCGACGAGCCGGAGCAGGTCGCGGGCCCGCTCGCGCGCCGCCGGCATCGGCAGCCCCAGGATCTCGGCCGGCAGCAGCACGTTGTCGAGCACCGTGCGCCACTTGAGCAGGAGCGGCTGCTGGAAGACCATGCCGACGTCGCGGCCGGGCTCGAACGGGTGCCGGGCGTCGCCGATCTCGACCGTGCCGGCGTCGTGGCCGTGCAGGTCGGCCAGGATCTTGAGCACCGTGGTCTTGCCGCAGCCCGACGGCCCGACGAGCGAGACGAACTCGCCCTCGGCCACGCTCATCGTCACGTTGGATACGGCGACGAAGTCCACGCCTCCCGTGCGGTAGACCTTCTTGACGTTCTCCAGCCGGATGAACGGCCGCTCCATCGGCACGGCTCAGGCGAGCCAGCGCTCGAGGTTCCGGGCCACGAACGCGTCGTCGGCGAGATGCGGGTAGGCCCGGCACACCCGGTCGATCTCCGTCGCCTGGCCCGGGCCCAGCCCCTCGTGCGGGTCGAGCAGGACGAGGTTGTCGAGGAGGCCCTGGCGGCGCAGCACCTCGTGGCAGCCGGCGATGCACCCGGCGAAATCGTTGACGACGTCGAAGATCGCCCCGTTGGCATCGGTGAGCTCGGCATCGAGGGTCAAGAGCTCGGCCGGCACGTCGCCCGCGAGCCCATGCACCTGCTCGAGCAGCTCGACGGCCTTCTGCGTCCAGACCGACCACTGGCCGAGCAGCCCGCCCTTGATCCTGACCGTCTCCGTCCGGCCGTCGCCCATGAACCGGTAGGGGGTCAAGAGGTCGAGCAGGATGTGGTCGTCGTTGCCGGTATAGAGCGTGATCCGCTCCCCGGCCCCGGCCTCGACGATGCCGCGGATGACGTCCAGCGTCGCATAGCGGTTGAAGGGGGCCATCTTGATGGCGACGGCGTTCTCGATCGCGCCGAAGCGCCGCCAGAACGCAGCCGAGAGCCGGCGGCCGCCGACCGCCCGCTGCAGGTAGAAGCCGACCAGCGGCATCTCCGCTGCCACCGCCTGGCAATGCGCCACCAGCCGGTCGTCGTCGGCATCGGGCAGGGCGGCGAGCGAGAGGAGCACGGCGTGGTAGCCGAGCGAGCGGGCCAGCCGCGCCTCGGCCACGGCCTGCGCCGTGGGACCGACGGCACCGGCGATCAGCACCACCGGGTCGGCCGTCCAGTCGGCCGCGGTCTCGGCGGCCAGTGCCAGGGTGGGCTCGAGCAGGCCGTGCTCGCGGATCGCGAACTGGGTGGTGTGCACCCCCACGGCGACGCCGCCGGCACCGCTGTCCAGGTAGTACCGGGAAAGCGCCCGCTGGCGGCGCGCGTCGAGTCGGCGGTCGGCCGTCAGGGCCAGGGGATGGGCCGGGATCACCGCCCCCGCCGCCAGCCTCGCCCGGACCTGCTCGGGCACCGCCGTCCAGCGCACGTGCCACCTCCCCGTGGTCAAGTAACCATCCGGTTAATCGTAGGTCCCGGCACCCCGCGCCGTCAAGGCGCCTTCGAGTGGTCCGGCGGGCCGTCGTCGCGGCCCGGCGGGCGGAGATAGCCCAGCACCACCTCGACCATGTGCGCCCGCCGCCGGGCGAGTGCCTCCGGCGCCTCGAGGTCGCGCTCGAAGATCACCGAGAGGGTGTGCCGGTTGGAGAGGTGGAACCAGCCGAGCCCGGCGATCGAGACGTAGAGCTCGACCGGATCGACGCCGGCGCGGAACACCCCGGCCGCCTCGCCGCGCCGGAGAATGCCGCGGAGCATGTCGGCGAGCGGCGAGTGCAATTCGCGGATCCGGGTCGAGCGCTTGATGTGGCGCGCCCGGTGCAGGTTCTCCGAGCCGAGCAGGGTCAGGAACTCCGGGTGCTCGATGAAGTGGTCCCAGGTCGTCTCGACCAGCTTGCGCATGGCGGCCTCGGGCGGCAGATGCTCGAGCCGGAGCGACCGCTCGCGCGCCCGGATCGCCGCATAGGCGTTCTCGAGGACGGCGAGGAAAAGCGCGTCCTTGTCGCCGAAATAGTGGTAGAGCATGCGCTTGTTGGCACCGGCCCGGGCGGCGATGTCGGCGATCCTGGCGCCGCCCAGCCCCTTGGTGGCGAACTCGTGGGTGGCGGCCTCCATGATCCGCGCCCGCGTCCGCTCCGGATCGCGCCGCTGCGGCACCCGCTCGACCGGCGTTGCGGAGCCGTCCGGCTTGACAGCGATCGCCATCCAACGCACCCTCAAGTAATCATCCGGTTACAATCGGCCGTCGCTCGACAGTCGTCAACCGACGGGGATCGTGATCGGCCAGCGCAGCCGGCCCGCAGCGGCCGTATCCTCGAGGGAGGCGACCCATGCGCCATTGCACCATCGCCGCGGTCGCGGTGACGGCACTAATGGCGGGCACGGCCCAGGCCGAGACCCGCATCAACTTCGTCCTCAACTGGATCGCCGGCGGCGACCACGCCCCCTACTACTACGCCCAGCAGGAGGGCTGGTACCGCGACGCCGGCCTGGATCTGCGAATCGAGCAGGGCCAGGGCTCGACCGCGGCGGTGCAGCGCACCGGCATCGGCCAGACCCAGATCGGCCTCGCCGACATGGGCACGGCCCTGGTCGGCAAGGGCCAGGGTGCCGATCTCGTCGCCGTCATGAACGTCTACGCCAACTCGCCCTACGGCATGTACTGGCTCAAGTCGTCGGGCATCGAGGACATCCACGACTTCCCCGGCCGCTCGATCGGCAACCCGCCCTCGGACGCCGCCCGGGCGATGTGGCCGGCGCTCGCCAAGAAGGTCGGCATCGACCCCGAATCGGTGCGCTGGGTCAACGTCCAGCCCAACGCCAAGCTCGCCGGGGTCAAGGCGGGGTCGATCGACATCACCACCTCGTTCTACAACATCCACCACATCTTCGAGCGCGAGCTCGGCGAGGACATGGGCTACTTCGCCTGGCACGAGCACGGCATCAATCCCTATGGCAACTCGCTCTTCGTCCACGGCCCGTTCCTCGAGGCCAACCGTGACGCGGTGGCGGCCTTCGTCGAGGTCACCCAGCGGGCCTTCCACTTCTGCGTCGAGAACCCCGAGCCCTGCGTCGAGGCGCTGGTCGAGGCCAATACCGGCCTGATGAAGGGCAACGAGCTCGAGAACTGGGCGCTCGTGGTCGAGCTGATGACGGACGAGACCTCGACCAGCCGCGGCCTCGGCTTCTTCGACGAGGCGCGGATGGGGGACGACTACGAGCTGGTCGAGACCTACTTCGAGATCACCGAGCCGTTCGACGTCACCGAGATCTACACCAACGAGTTCCTCGACGACGGGATCAAGATGCCGAACGGCATGTAGCCTTCAGCCGAGCTCCGGCCCGGCGATCGCGAAGAGAAGGGCGTCGTTTCCGCGCGGGACGGCGCCCTTCGCCATTCGGGTGAAGGGCCGCTCCACCACGAAGCCGGCTTTGCCGAGCGCCGCCGTGAAGGCCGCCCGGCCATCCACCGCGTCGACCACGACTTCGCCGCCGCCGAGCTTGTCGAGCATGGCCTCGAGCAGCCGCAGGGCCGCCGCCTCGTCTCGGGCGATGACCGGGCCGATCTGCGTGGCCTTGCGACCCCGGCGCGAGAGCGCGATGCCCGCCCCGGTGACGAGGGCGGGGCCGCGCGCCACGAGCGCCTCGATCAGCCAGGGGCGCGAGAAGCCCAGCGATCGCTGGTCCCAGCCGGCCGCCACCGCTGCCTCGACGCGATCCGCCTCGCCGGCGCCAGTGGCTGATGCGGGGCGCCGCCAGCGGTGGAGCCCGACCAGCGAGCGAAAGCCGGCGGCCTGGTAGATCGGCCGGCCGAGCGGGGTGGCGTCGAGCTGGGGCGCCAGGCCCATGCCGTCGGCGGCGGCGACCGTCTCGGCGAAGAGCCGGGTGCCATGCCCCTGGCCGCGGGCCTCCGGCAGGGTGAGGACCATCGAGATCCAGGCGGTCGACGGCGGGTAGGGAAGAAGCGCGGCGCTCGCGACCGCCCGGCCGCCGTCGTCGCGGATGCACCAGACCCGGCCGTGGTCGAGAAAAAGCCGCCAGTCGGCCGTGGTCTGGTTCCAGCCCGCCGCCTCGACGAGCGCATCCAGGGCCGCGAGGTCGGACTCGCCGGCAGGCTCGATCGGGCGCTCAGAACTTGCCGTCACGGACCTGAAAGCCCGTTGGCTTGCCCAGCGACGGCATGCCGCGCTCGAGCCAGTCGGCCTGCCAGTCGATCAGCCGGCCGAGCGGCACGCGCGGGTTGCCCATGAGGCCGAGCGCCAGGCTGCCGTCGTTCAGCCAGCCGGCCTCGGCCTCGGTGCCGGCGATCTTGACGTCCCTGCCGAAGCGCCGCCCGAACGCCTTGGCGAGGGCGCGGATCGAGACGGTCTCGGGGCCGGTCACGTTCAAGGGCGAGACGGGCGCAGTGGCGTGCGTCAGGGCCATCAGGATCATCGCGTTGGCGTCGCCCTGCCAGATGACGTTGACGTGGCCCATGGTGACGTCGACCGGCTGGCCCTCGAGCATGAGGCGGCCGACGTCGTGCAGCACGCCGTAGCGCATGTCGATGGCGTAGTTGAGACGAATGAGCCTGCCCGCCGTGCCGTGGACAGCCGAGTAGTGCTCGAACACCCGCTCGCGGGCGACGCAGGACCAGGCGTACTCGCCGGGCGGCGGATTGGGCGGCACGCTCTCGTCCGGGCCGCCCTGGGAGACAGGCCAGAACGGGTAGACGCAGCCGGTGGACAGCGCGACGACGCGGGACGAGCGGAAGCGCTCGGCGACGATGGCCGGCGCCAGCGCGTTCATCGCCCAGGTCAGGTGCTCGGCGCCGGTCGAGCCGAACTTGCGGCCGGCCATGTAGACGACGTTGGCGGCATCGGGCAGGGCCGCCGCGGCCTCGCGGTCGAGCAGGTCGCAGGCGATCGTCTCCACGCCCTGGGCGTGCAGCCGCTCGGGCAGGGCCTTGTCGCTGAACCGGGCGACGGCGATCACGCGCTTGCTGGGCGCCGCGCGCTTGGCGAGGCGGCAGAGCGTGGGGCCCATCTTGCCGCCCGCACCGGCCACGAGGATGTCGCCGTCGAGGCTCCGGAGGGCGGCCTCCAGAGCCGGCGTCGGACGGGTCATCACCTCCTCGAGGGTCTCGACGTCGGCGAGGGTCGCCGGGAGTTCCGTCATCTCGTCTCTTTCAGCTCACGCGGAGCACGATGCCGTGGTCGAAGGGGAGAGCGGGGTTGGCGAAGGTCACGTCGTTTCGGACGTAATGGAAGGCGCAGGCGCGGCGCCAGCGGTCGGACCGGTTGTCGGCCGAGCGGTGCACCGTGCCGCCGTGGTGGAAGGCGACCCCGCCCCTGGGCACCGGGGCGGGGCGCATGTCGAGCCGGGCGAGGTCGGCTTCGGCGAGCTGCAGGTCGAAGGGGCGCCCCTCGGGGGCGGTGTGCGGCAGGATCGGCCCCTTGTGGGTGCCGACCCCGTAGCGCAGGCAGCCGTTCTCCTCGTCGGCGTCATCGAGCGCAATCCAGGCGGTGACGACGCCGTCGTGGTCGGAGGGGCCGAAGTAGAAATTGTCCTGGTGCGCCGGCTTGGGCCCGCCGCCCCGTGGCGGCTTGAAGAAGATCTGGCTGAAATAGACGCCCACACCCGGGCCGCCGGCCAGCTCCTCGACCAGCGTGACGAGGGCGGGGTCGGACGCCAGCGCACGGAAGAACGGCCGGAGATGGTGCGGGTTGTCGAGCTTGCGCAGCGCATTGGCCTCGGCCGCACCCGAATCGACGTACCAGGCGCGCTTGTCGGCCGGCAGGTCGGCGAGGAAGTCGCGGGCCCAGGCCTGCGCATCGGCGATGGCGGCGTCCATCCGCCCGGCGGCGAAGACGCCCGGCACCACCACATAGCCGTCACGGGCATAGCGCGCAGCCGTCTCGCCGGTCATCCGCCTGCCTCCCCGCGTCACCGAACTAACCGGATGGTTACATTCGGGGTGCGGACCGTCAAGCCGTCTGGAGCCGCGTGTCGGGCGGGATGGTCAGCCGCTCGAGCAGCATGACGAGGCCGTAGAGCACGACGCCGATCAGGGTGATCATCAGCACGGCCATGAACATGGCGGCCGTGTCGAGCGTCACCTGCACCTGCAGCATGAGATAGCCGAGCCCGGCCTCCGACGCGATGAACTCGCCGACCACGGCGCCGGCGACGGCCAGCACCACCGCCACCTTCATGCCGGAGAAGACGTAGGGGAGCGCGCTGGGGAGCTGGATCTTGGTGAAGATCTGCCAGCGCGAGGCCTTGAGCGCCCGGGCGAGGTCGAGCAGATCCGGCTCGACCTCCTTCAGGCCGCGGGCGGTGGTCAGCAGGATCGGCAGCACGCAGATGGCGAAGACGATCAGCACGTTGGGGGTGAAGCCGTAGGAGAACCAGACGATGAAGAGCGGTCCGAGCGCCACCTTGGGGATCATGTTGAGGCTGACCATGAGCGGCATGACCGCCTGGTCGACGATCCGCGACCAGGAGGAGAGCAGGGCCACGCCGACGCCGAACACGGTGGCGATGGCGTAGCCCACGAAGATCTGCGACGCGGTGATGAAGGTGTTGTGCCACCAGTCGTAGCCGGCCCAGAGCGAGCGGAAAGTGGCCGCCGGCGAGGGCATGATGTAGCGCGGCACCTCGCCCAGCACGACCCACAGATGCCAGGCGAGCAGGAGGGCGAGATGCGCCGCCACGGCGATCCAGTTGTCGCGCAAGAGGCGCCAGAGCCACCGGCCCCAGCCGGCTGGCGTCGCTGCCGGATCGCTGGACATCCCGACCTCCGTTAAGTAACCGTTCAGATACTCCGGCGTGACGTGGCCGGGGTCAAGACCGCATGCCAGGGGAGGATCGCCATGTCGGCACCAGGGATCAAGACCACCGTCGTCGGCTCCTATCCGATCCCCGACTGGCTCGCCGTGCTGCCCACCGAGCAGGCGGTGGTGGATGCCACCCGCGTCGTCCTGCACACCCAGGAGAGAGCCGGGATCGACCTCGTGTGCGACGGGGAGCTCTACCGCTTCGACGTCAACCATCCCGAGACCAACGGGATGATCGAGTACTTCGTCCGCCCGCTGGACGGGGTGCGGGCGGACCTCACCTTCCGCGAGGTCCAGTCCTTCCGGCAGCAGCCGGGCATGCGCTTTCGCAGCCGGCCGGCCGGCATCGTCGAGGGCCCGATCGGCCCCGGCACGCTGGACCTGCCGGCAGCCTGCGCCCGAGCCAAGGGACTGGCCCAGCGGCCGCTCAAGTTCACCGCCACCGGCCCGCACATGCTGGCCAAGACGCTGATGGATCGCCACTACGGCAACCTGCCCGACCTCGCCATGGCGATCGCCGAGGCCCTGGCCGAGCAGATCGCGCTTTGCGACGCCGAGGTGATCCAGCTCGACGAGGCCAACCTGCCGGGGCATCCCGAGGAGTGGGAATGGGCGGCGGCGGCGGTCAACCGGGTGCTGCGGGCGGTCAGGACCACGCCTGCCATCCATCTCTGCTTCGGCAACTATGGCGGGCAGAGCGTGCAGCAGGGCACCTGGGACAAGCTCATGGCGTTCCTGAACGCGCTCGAGGTCGACCACATCGTCATGGAGACCGCCCACCGGCCGGCCGGGGAGCTCAGCGCCTTCAGGGCACTGCGGCCGGAGATCGGCATGGGCCTGGGGGTGGTCGACATCAAGCGCACGGAGGTCGAGACCGCGGACCAGATCGCCCGGGCGATCGAGCGGGCAGAGGGCGTGCTGGGCCGGGGCCGGGTCCGCTACGTCCACCCCGACTGCGGCTTCTGGATGCTCAAGCGGCCGATCGCCGACGCCAAGATCCGGGCCCTCGTCCTGGGCCGCGACCTCTTCGAGGGACGCGCCACCGCCACCGCCGCCTGACTGCGGGAGTCTGCGCCCTCCTGCCGCATCCCTCGCCGTCCGGGCCCATGCGATCCTTGATCGATTTGGGTGCATCGCGGGGGAAACGCAGCCATGGCCACCGTCACGGGTTTCGATCTGCCGATCGACACGCTCGACGAAGGCAGCATGCTCCCCGGCCGACGCTTCGACGTCATCGACTTCGACGCCACCTCGATCACCTCGCGCGTCGACGGCCGGCTCTTCATCATCTACGGCACGTTCGACTACAGCAGCATAAAGGCGCTGGAGCAGTCGCCGGTGACCGGCATCGCCATCCGCCTGGATGATCCAGGCCAGACCCCGGTCGTCGAGGTGGACGGTTTCAGCCATCCCTTCAGCGTGCTGGAAAAGGTCAAGCTGCTCTTTCCCTTCCTCCTCACCGGCGACGACGCGATCACCGGTAGCAGCGTGGCCGATCGGCTGTTCGCCTATGGCGGCAACGACGTGATCGACGGCCGCGAGGGCGACGACCTCATCGACGGCGGGCCGGGGGCGGACCTGATGCGTGGCGGGCTTGGCGACGACAGCTACGTCGTCGACAACCCGGCCGACGAGGTCGTCGAACTGGCCGGCCAGGGTACGGACAGCATCCTGAGCAACATCGTCGAGTACGTGCTGCCACTGCACGTCGAGAACCTGACCCTCGGCAAGGCCGCCGGCGCCGGCATCACCTACGGCAACGAGCTTGCCAACATCCTGGTCGGCAACCAGTACGCCAACCGGCTCGAGGGCGGGCCGGGCGACGACCAGCTCGACGGCGGCAAGGGCGCCGACGTCATGCTGGGCGGGTCGGGCGACGACGGCTTCGTCGTCGACAACAAGCGCGACGTGGTGCTCGAGCAGCCGGGCGAGGGCATCGACACCGTCCGCAGCAGCATCGCCGTCACCCTGCCGCAGCACGTCGAGAACCTCCTGCTCCTGGGCAAGGCCAAGGCCGGCACCGGCAACGAGCTCGCCAACGTCATCACCGGCAATGCCGGCAAGAACACGCTCGTCGGCGGCGCCGGCGACGACACCCTCTTCGGCCTCAGCGGCAAGGACAGCCTCGAGGGCGGCCAGGGTGCCGACCGCTTCGTCTGGCTCGAGCCCGGCGACGGCACGGACACGATCCGCGACTTCACCCCCGGCGACGGCGATGTGCTCGACCTGCGCGCGCTGGTCTCGGGTTTCACCCCCGGAGTCTCCGACCTCGCCGATTTCCTAACGCTCGCCTCCGGCAAGAAGGCGGCCACACTCGCCCTCGACGCCGACGGTGCCGATGGTGCGGCACGCTTCCTCAACGTGGCCCTGCTCGCCGGCTTCGACGCCACCAGCACCACGGTCGAGCAACTCGTCGCCGACGGCAACATCCTCGTCGCCTGAGCCTGACCAGCCGGGCGAGGCCGCCGCGCCGGCTGCGCCCAACAGAGGAGACCTCTCGCCATGGCGACCGTCACCGGCCATGACAGCGGCATAGACACCAGCCGGCTCGGCTGGATGGTGCCGACGCGCAAGCTCAAGATCGTCGAGGTCACGCCCGAGGCCCTGACGGTGGGCGTCGCCGCGCCATCCTACGGGGGCGACGGCTATGGCATTCGCTACTACGGCGGCGAATGCACCTTCTACGGCAGCTTCGAGGGGACGAAGGCGAAGGCGTTGAGCCTGGGCACCGTCACCTCGATCGAGTCGATCTGGAAGTGGTCGCCGGGGCAGGCGGGCCCGGTGCCGCTCATCAGCATCGACGGCCTGGACCTCACCTTCGGTGCGATCCAGAAGGGCGACTTCCCCCTGATCCTCGCCGGCGACGACACCATCACCTGCAGCCCCCTGGCCGACTACCTGTTCGGCCACGCCGGCGACGACGTGATCGACGGCCGCGAGGGCGACGACCAGCTCGACGGCGGCACGGGTGCCGACCTGATGCGCGGCGGTTCCGGCAACGATATCTACATGGTCGACGACCCCGGCGCCCGGGTGGTCGAGCGGGCCGGCGAGGGACAGGACACGGTCCAGAGCAGCGTCAGCTTCACCCTGCCCGAGCATGTCGAGGAGCTGTGGCTGGGCGGGGCGGCCGAGGCCGGCGTCGGCAATGCGCTCGCCAACGACATCTCCGGCAATCGGCTCGCCAACCGGCTCGAGGGGCTGGCCGGCGACGACCGGCTCGACGGTGGTCCCGGTGCCGACACCATGCTGGGTGGCCCCGGCAACGACAGCTACGTCGTCGACGACCTTCGCGACCTCGCCGGCGGCTACGAGCCCGGCGTCTCCCTCGTCGGCGACTTCCTCCGGCTCGCCGTCGGCCGCAAGGCCACCAAGGTCTCCCTCGACCCCGACGGCAGCGAGGGCGCGGCCAGGTTCCAGGTGCTCGCCGTGCTCACCGGCTTCGACGGCACGGGTGTCTCGGTCGAGAGCCTCGTCGACGAGGGCAGCATCCTGCTGGCCTGAGCCGCCGCCGCTTGCTAGGCTGGGTGGTCCCGGAGGACCGTCATGCCCCACGACCACGATCACGGCCACGACCACGAGGGCGCCGCGCTCTCGCCGATGGATCTCCGCGTCCGGGCCCTGGAATCGCTGCTGGTCCAGAAGGGCTATGTCGACCCGGCGGCCCTCGACGCGCTGATCGAGACCTACGAGCACCGGATCGGGCCCAGGAACGGGGCGCGCGTCGTGGCCCGGGCCTGGGTCGATCCGGGCTATCGGCAGTGGCTGCTCGATGATGCCACGGCGGCCATCGCGTCCTTGGGCTTCACCGGCCGGCAGGGTGAGCACATGGTGGCGGTCGAGAACACGCCCACCCTGCACAACATGGTCGTCTGCACGCTCTGCTCCTGCTACCCCTGGCCGGTCCTGGGCGTGCCGCCGGTCTGGTACAAGTCGCCCGCCTACCGCTCGCGGGCGGTGATCGAGCCGCGCGGCGTGCTGGCCGAGCTCGGCCTCGGGCTGCCCGACGACGTCGCCATCCGGGTCTGGGATTCGACGGCCGAGGTGCGCTACCTCGTCCTGCCGCAGCGGCCGGACGGCACCGAGGGCCTGGACGAGGCGGCACTGGCCGCGCTCGTCACCCGCGATGCCATGATCGGCACCGGCCTGCCGCTCACCCCGAAGGCGGCACGGGCAAAGGGGCTGCTGCCGTGAACGGCGTTCACGACATGGGCGGGATGCACGGCTTCGGCCCGGTCCAGGCCGAGGCCGACGAGCCGGTGTTCCACGCGCCCTGGGAGCGGCGCGCCTTCGCGCTGACGCTCGCCATGGCCCGGCCCGGCGGCTGGACGATCGACGCCTCCAGGCATGCGCGCGAGTCGCTGCCGCCGGCGCGGTACCTGGGGTCGAGCTACTACGAGATCTGGCTGGCGGCGCTGGAACGCCTCTTGGTCGAACGCGGCCTCGTGACCGCCGAGGAGCTGGCCGCGGGGCGGAGCAGCGCGCCGCCTGCCGCCGTTCCCGGCATCCTTCGGGCCGAGGCGGTGGCCGAGACTCTTGCCGGGGGAGGTCCGGTCGAGCGGGCAGCCCCTGCGGCCGCGCGGTTTGCGGTCGGCCAACCCGTCCAGGCGCTCAATCTCAACCCCACTGGGCATACCCGCCTGCCGCGCTACGTCCGTGGCCGAACCGGCACCGTCACCTATGTCCATGGCTGCCACGTGTTCCCGGACAAGAACGCTCACGGCCTGGGCGAGCAGCCGCACTGGCTCTACGGTGTGGCCTTCGCCGCGCGCGAGCTCTGGGGCCCCGAGGTGCCGGACGGCGACGTGGTCCAGCTCGACCTCTGGGAGCCGTATCTTGCACCCGCCTGAGCTGGCAGCGGCGCTGGCCGGACGCGGCGCCCTGCCGGCTGACCGCGCGGGGCCCGTGTTCCTCGAGCCTTGGCACGCCCAGGCCTTCGCCATGACCGTCGCCCTGCACGAGCGGGGGCACTTCACCTGGGCCGAATGGGCCGAGGCCCTGGGCCTGGAGCTGGCCCGCAGCGCCGCGGACGACGAGCCCGAGAATGCCTACTACGAGGCCTGGCTCGCCGCTCTTGAAGCGCTCCTTGCCGGCAAGGGACTGGTCGGCGAGGCCGAGCGCCGGGCGCGACGCGACGCCTGGGAGGCCGCCGCGCACGCCACGCCGCACGGCCACCCCATCAAGCTCGAGGCCGGGCTCAGGTCAGCCCGTCGTGGATCAGCTTGATGCCGGTGAGCAGCACGAAGACGTAGCAGAGCCGGTAGAAGATCTGCTGGTTGACCTTGTCGTGCAGCCAGATGCCGGCGAGCATGCCGAGCGCGGCCACGGGCACCAGGGTGAGGGAGGCCCAGAGATTGCCCGGGGCGAACAGGCCGAGCAGCGCATAGGGAACGACCTTGGCGGCGTTGACCAGGGCGAAAAGCACGATCATCGAGCCCACGAAGATCGATTTGTCGAGCTTCAGGGGCAAGAGGTAGATGTTGGCCGGCGGGCCGCCGGCATGCGCCACGGTGCTGGTGAAGCCGGCGAGGCCGCCCCAGAAGGCGGCACGCCGGGGCTCGTGCGGCCGGGCCGGCAGGTCGCCCTTGCGGCGGAGGAAATAGTCGAGCGCGAAGCCGGCGGCGATCAGGCCGAGCAGGACCCGCACGACGTCGTCGTTGAGGTAGTTGAAGACGAGGCTGGCGGCGAGGATGCCGACCAGCGCCCCCGGCAGCATGGTCTGGATGATCCGCCGGTCGAAGCGGCGCCGATAGGCCCAGATGCCGATCGCATCCATGATCAGGAGCAGCGGCAGCATGATTCCGGCCGCGACGGCCGGCGAGACGGCCAGCGCCATCAGCGGCACGGCGGCGATGCCGAGGCCGCCGCCGAAGCCGCCCTTGGAGATGCCGAAGATGAGCACGGCCGGGACGGCCGCGAGGTAGAAGCCGGGATCGCTCAGCATCGCTCGGGCGAACGGTGCGGCCCTGCCGCCGTCAAAGCCCTGCTGCGGCGCGCAGCCCGTCCACGTCCCAGGCCTTGAGCAGCGCCACGAGCTGGTCGCCCGAGGCGAGGCCGCGACCCTCGACCTTGAGCATGGCCCGCCCGCCGCCGAGAACGTAGGTGACCTCGCCGCGGCCGGCGGCCTGGTCGAACTCGAGCACCGCGTTGTCGCGGCCCAGGCGCACCCGCTGCATGTTGGGATTGGCGGCGAGCATGGCGGGATTGCTGAAGATCGCGGCCATGCCCTGGAGCATCGGGTTGTCGATGATCAGCTGGGCCTCCATGCTCCCGGAGCCGCCGGTCTCGCGGTAGCTGCGGTTGACGATCGTCCCGCCGCCCATGAAGGCAGCGCCGCTTTCCTGGCTGGCATCCTCGGCCGTCCAGCCGTCGGGGGCAGGCGGAAAGGTCAGGGCGTAGGCCCCGCCGAGCCGCGCCTGGATCTCGCCGATGGCGAACTGCAGCTCGGTGATGGCTGCTGCGAGCTCGCCCTCCTCGTAGAGCTCGATCGCCAGGTCGAGCTGCTCCCTGATCTCGTCCGCGGCGAGCGGGGCGGCAGCCACCGGCGAGAGTACGAGGCCGAGGATCGGCAGGGCAAGGCAGGTACGTCGCATCGATGGTCTCCCCCGAAAGTCGATCGCCGAGGTCAGACCGCAACCGTGACAGCACGTCAACCCCGGGCGCGCCCGACACCGCGACCGCGGCGGCACCTGGTTGAGACGACGGCGGCTGCCGGTCAGCCGTGTTGCTTGCGGGCCGTCTCGAGATCGGGCTCGATCGTCAGCATGCGATCGAAGCCCGAGACCTTGAAGACCTCGCGGACCACCGGGTTCATGCCGGCCAGCACGATGCGCTTGTCGGCCTTGCGGGCGGTCTTGGCGGCGATCAGCACGGCGCGCAGCCCCGCGCTGGAGACGTAGGGGCAGCGGGCGAAGTCGACATAGAGGACCGGGTCGGCCACCTCGAGCTTGGCCAGCAGCTCGGCCTCGAAGGCCTTGGAGGCGACGACGTCGAGCTTCTCCTCGATCCGCACCAGCTCCGACCCGCCGCCCGGCGCGTTGCCCTGGCTCATCGTTCCTCCACGCTCGGCGCCGCCGCCGGGTCACCGTCCAGTGTCGTCGTGCCCAGCCGCTTGATCAGCGTCAAGCGATTGCGCGATCCGGCGCGGGCATAGCGCATGTCGTCCATCAGTTCGCGGACGAGATGAATGCCGAGCCCACCCATCGCCCGTTCGTCGATGTCCCCGTCCAGCGACGGTACGCCGATCGTCAACGGATCGAAGGCCACCCCGTCATCCTCGATGGTGACGCTGACCGTCTCGTCGCCGGCAGCCCCGTCGACGAACGCCTCGACGAGAATGACATGCTGCCCGGCGTCGGTCCAGGCGTAGCGGCAGATGTTGGTCAGCACCTCGTCGAAGGCGATCTCGAACGGTGCCAGCGCGGCATCACGATAGCCGAACGGCGCCATGAACCGCGCGAAGGCGGCCGCCAGGCGACGGTGCTCGGCCAAGTCGTTCGCCAGCGTCATGGCGAACGACCGGCCGTCGATCAGGGCTTCGGGCATCGGCGTCTCCAGGCGCCAGGGATCGACCTCGTAGACGGCTTGCGGGCCGTAGCGCTTGGCCAGCTCGACGATCCCGCGATAGGTGCAACGGTAGCGCGGCCGGTAGATGCCGCCTTCCAGCCGTGTCTCGGCCTCGGCGGCGCTCTCCTGGGCGATCAGCCAGGCGACGAACGGGGCCGAGGCGAAGACCCGGCCGGGCAGGGTGATCGGCTCGATCCGGGCGGCCCGGTTGACGTTGCCGCCGTAGACCATCGCCTCCCCGGTCAGCGGATGGCGGCCGGCGAACACCGGGCCGGCATGCAGGCCGATGCGCATCGCCATGAAGTCGGGCAGGCCGAAGGCGCGGGCATCGACGGCGGCGAAGGCGGCCCTGAGCGCCATGGCATAGTCGGCGGTGGCGAGCGCGTCGTCGGCGAGCACGAACAGGGCGTCGCCCCAGCTCCGGCGCATGGCAGGGACAAAGCCGAGCTCGTTGCGCATGTGGTTGGCCACCGCCGCCATGAACCGCCAGAACGCCGGCAGGAGCGTGTCGTCGAGCCGGGTGAACCCCACGACGTCGGCGAACAGCAGGCCGGCGATGCGCTGGCCGCTGCTCGCCGCCGGCAGCTCCGGCACGCGCCCCGCTGCCTGTCCGCACCCCAGCTCGTCGAGATCGACGAGGCGCAGGCGGGTCGGATCGCCCCAGTGGTCGATGAAGTCGTTGACCCCGCCACGGCCGCTGTCGGCCAGCGGATCGCAGGCGGCGATCAGGCAGGGGCTGGTGCCGAGCCGCTTGGCCCTGAGCCGTGCCGTGCCGTCGATCACCCGGTTGCCGAACTCGAGCACCAGCTGGTCCAGCCCCTGCCGGTCGTCGGCCACGCTGGTGATCGAGGTCGCCGCTGCCACCGCCCGGTCGAACAGGGCCGGCCAGTCGCCGCCCGCCGGCAGCACCAGGCGCTCGCGAAAGGCGTCGATCCCGCAGGGCAACACCAGGTTCAGCTCAGCGCCGCGGGCCAGGACCGCCTCGGCGAACAGGAGATCGGCACCGGCAGCGGCCGAGCCATAGGCGATCTCGGCCTCGACTGCGGCCAGGGCATTGTGCACCGCAGCCCGGACCGCCGGCTGATCCGCCACGGTCGTGTCGCGGACGCCGCAATAGATCACCAGCCGCGGCGGCGGAAAGGACTCGCGCGCGGCGCGCGGCACATCGATTCCGCGCGCCGCGAGCGCATCGAGGGCACGGCGGATGCGCGCCCGTTCCAGCGGCTGCGCCCGGGCCTGCCTGGCCAGGACGGCCAGGACCCGTTCAGCGGCAGCGGTGTCGTCGCGCACCAACGCGAGGCGGGCGAGATCGAGCAGCTGGTCGGGCTCGCCACGCCTGTCGTCGGCGTGCTCGGCCGCTGCCTGTGCCGACGCGGCCAGCGATCGTGCCACGTCGTCCCGGCCGCGTGCCTTGGCCAGCAGCGCCGCCGCCGCGGTCTCGGCGACGCCACCACTCCTGGCTCGTGCGAGCCGCACCTCGAGCGCCCGGTCGAGATCGCTGCTGCGGCCGGTCGCCTGCCAGAGCTCCTCGAGCACCCGTGCCCGCCGCGCACCGTCGAGGCCCTGCACAGGTCGGCGCGGCGCCGCCTCCAGCGCATCGACGATCACCTGTGCCGCGGCCGCGTCGCCGCTCCGCAGGTGGGCCAGGGCCGCGAGCCAGCGCAGGCTGCGTCGGCCGGCCGCGGACGCATCCGGCGGCGCCGCCTCGGCCGCCCGGGCGAGGTCGACGGCCTCGAAGGTGCGTCCCGCATCGAGTGCCGCCTCGATCTGCAGGGCGAGCTGCCGCGCGTGCACGCCCTGGCCCTGGCCGTCGGCAGCCGGGGCGCGGCGATCGGGGCGCTGCCAGGTCGGCGGTGCGGCAGCGGCGTCCGCCCCGGGTGGCCGCCCCTCAGGCAGCACTGCGATCGTCCCCCGGCTGCCGCTCGCCCTGGGCCCGGCTGTCGTGCGGCCGGAGCGGCACGGCGGTGGCGGCCGGGCGGCCGGCGATGACGATGAGCGTGATGTCGTCGGATTGCGGCGCGCCGGCGCAGAACCGCTGGACCCGGTTCAAGATGGTCTCGAGCAGGACCTGGGCACTGCCATTTTCAGTGTCGGTCGCGGGCGATGCCAGGAGATCCGCAAGCCGGTCGTCGCCGAACATCTTCCCGGCCGGATCGAAGGCCTCGGTCACCCCGTCGGTGTAGAGCAGCAAGGTCTGCCCGGTGGTTAGCGTCACCGCGCGCTCGGCGAAGCTCTGCTGGTCGAAGACGGCGAGCGCCATGCCGCCGGTCGGCGGCAGCGCCTCCACCGGTACCCCCGGGCTCGCGAGGAACGGGTGGTTGTGCCCGGCATTGGCGTAGGTGAAGCGGCCGGTGCGGCTGTCGAGTTCGGCGTAGAAGAGGGTGACGAACATCGTCTCCTCGTTGTCGCCGCAGAGAAACTCGTTCAGGCGGGCCAGGGTCTTGCCGGGGCCCGCACCCTCGAGGGCGATGGCCTTGAGCAGGGTGCGCGCGATCAGCATGAAGAAGGCGGCCGGAATGCCCTTGCCGGAGACGTCGGCGACGGCGACCCCGACCCGATGCTGGTCGACCTGGAAGATGTCGTAGAAGTCGCCGCCGACCTCGCGGGCGGGCTGCATCATCGCCGCGATCTCGAACCCGGGCGTGGACGGGAAGCGGCGCGGCAGCACGTTCTGCTGCATCTGCCGGGCGATGTCGAGCTCCTGCTCGAGGCTGATCAGCCGGGTCTTCATCTCGAGCGCTTCGCGCAGCTCGTCGATGAGCTCGGACAGCGCCCGCTGCTGGCTCCGCACCCGGGCCGTCATCCGTTCCAGCGCCACGCCGATCAGACCCAGCTGGTCGCTGAAGCGGGTGTCGCCCTCGCCCAGCGTCTGGGCGTCGCCGGTCGAGGCGGCCTCGATCTGGCGCAGATCCTCGAGGGCAGAAGCCTGCGCCTCCTCGTCCAGCGTCTCCGAGAGGGTCGTCATCTGTCGCCGGATGAAGCGCGCCTGGCGTCGCCGCCGCCGCTCCTCGAGATCGGCCCGGCGCTCGAGCTCGAGCGCGTTCTGCCGGAACACCTCGATCGCCCGGCTGATGTCGCCGATCTCGTCGTCGCCGGAGGTCAGCTCGGCGTAGTGGTCGGTGCGGCCCGCGGCGAGCTGGCGGAGCGCGTCGACCGCCTCGTCCAGGGGCTCGAAGGCGCGGCGCAGGTAGAGCCAAAGGAGCACCAGCGGCACCACGCCCAACAGAGCCACGCCCAGCAGCCAGGCGAGATCGGTGAACCGGCGCGCCTCGGCGGTCCGGCTCACGTCCTCCACGACCACGAGGGTGGCGCTCCGGCCACCGCCGACATCGACGGCGAGCACAGAGGCGAAGGCGTAGCGGCCGGACTCCGTGGCCTGCTCGCGCAGCATCGGGCGGGTGTGGTCGAAGTCCGCGGGCAGGATGGCGGCCAGATCGCTGTCCAGGCCAGCGCCGAGCGAGCCCGCCGTCTGCCGCACCGGATGACCGGCGCGGTCGAGGAGGAGGACGCGGCCGTCGCGGGCCCGCGCCATCGCATCGATCGCCGGGGCCAGGTCGACCACGAGGACCAGCGTGCCGACCCGCGTCGCGGCGCCCTCGCGGCCGGGCTGCGACAGCGGCACGACCGCGAGGCCGCGCAGGGTCCCGGCGCCGATCCGGGTGCCGACCAGCCGATCCTCGGCCTGCAGCGGCAGGGGCTCGCCCTGGCCGAGGAGGTGTTCGGCCAGATAGCCGCGATTCGTCGAGAACAGCAGCCCGCCGTCGGCGGCGAAGAGGTCGACGCGCAGCAGCTCGACCCCTTCGCCCATGCGGCGGGTCAGCGGGGCCTCCAGACCGGCCAGCAGCGAGGCGTTGCGTGCGGCCACCGCTGCCAGCACCCCGGTCGACTCCAGCCGCGCCTCCAGCACCGCGGTGGCCCGCTCGATGGCGCTGGTGCCGTATGCCTGCCAGCTCTGCGCCAGGCTCTCGAGGCGCAGCGTGTCCCGCTCGGCCCGGCCGAGCTGGTCCCTGAGCCAGGCGCCATAGACGAACAGGCCGATCACCAGCAGCAGGATCGCCATGGCGATCAGGAGGATCCGGGTGCGCAGCATCAGGCCCGTGCCTCCGGGCGCGGGCGGCGCGGCGCGAACAACTGCCGGCGGACGACGCGCTCGCTGTTGCTGGCGACCACGGCAAGGGCGAGCAGCGCCAGCTGCAGCCAGGGCAGGATCGCCAGCCGCTCCTCGTGGATCAGCGACAGCGCCAGTAGGGCGCCGGTGGCGAGCCCGGCGAGGCCGCGGGCGAGCAGCCAGCCCGTGGGCGACACGTCGTCGGCGGCCGCCACGTGCAGCCAGCCCGCGACCAGGGTCAGGGCGAGGCTGCCGGCGAGCACGCTCTGGTCCGGCAGGGGCAGGGCGCTGCCCATGGAGGCCACGGTGGCGATGCCGAGCCCGGCGAGCACCAGCAGCCAGCCCGGACGGCGGAGGAGCAAGGCGAGCAGGCTGCCGGCGATCGCACCGACGGCCGCCGGCAGCCAGGCCTGGGTCGGCGGCGGCAACGGCACGGGCCAGACGAACGGTGCCGCGGCGGTGCCGAGCCCGAGCACCGCCGCGGCCGAGAGGAGGACGACGGCGGCATGGACATCGCTCGGCCGCCGATCGGCGCGGGCCTCGGGCGTGCCGACCAGCGGCGCCAGTGGTGGCTTGTCGAAGGCCGCCGCGTGCTCGCGCACCGCCCGGGCGATCGCCTGGTCGAACACCGCGCGCTCGGCCTCGCTCGCGCGCATCGTCACCCGCTCCGCCCGATCCTTGAGGCGGTGGAAGATGCCGTTGACCAGCCGCATCGCCCTGCCGATCTCGCTGCGGTCGTGGCGCACGGACCAGAGCAGCCGCCGCCCGTCGACCAGCCGCGCCATCATGCGCCGCAGCCGCCGCCACGGCTCCTCGAGGGCACTCGCGGCCGTCCAGGCCACGAGTTCCAGGAGCAGGACGAGGACGGCGATGGCGACGGGTGCAAGGCCAAGCAGGCGCTCCAGGAGCGCCTCCTGGATCTGTCGCCCCTGCACCGCCACGACCACGAACCCGGCATGGCGATCCTGGTCGAAGAGCGGTGCCGGCGTGATCGAGAAGCCGTTCACCGTCACCGTGCGCAGCGGCTGGTCGGGATGGCTGGCGACGCTGGCGGCGAGGGTGCGAACGGCCTCGGTATTGAGGAGCGGGTCCAGCCGGGCCCGCCCGATGCCGCCGTAATGCAGGCGCACGAGGTTGGCATCGGTGATGGCCACGAAGCGGATATCGAGATCGGCCTGCGCACCACTCTCGAGGTAGTCGTAGGCGCCGGGCAGCACGTCGAGCGGGATGCCGAGGTCGAGCGCCAGCTCGACGTCGCTGCGGACGATCCGTGCGTGCGTCCGGGCCTTGCCCTCGAGGGCCGCCACCAGCTCCCGCTCGGCCTCGCCGAGGGCGGCCCAGAGCACCCCGAAGGCGACCGCCGAGGCAAGGGCCAGCGTCGCCAGCAGCAGCCCGATCCGGGTCCGCCAGGCCAGGGCCGGCGCGCGGCTGTCGCCCGCCATCGTCACGCCGCCTCGTCGAGCAGGTCGACGGCATCGGCATGGGCGCGCAGCTCGTGCTCGCGGGCATCGACCGCACTGCTGAAGCGCTCGAGGGCCCGCGCCATGCTCGCCGGCAGGCCGGCCGGCAGCGCCGGCGGTGGCTGGCTCGTGCCGATGCCGACATAGAGGGCCGCGATGTGCCGCTCGATGCGCTGCGCCACGCGGCGCGCCCGCCAGGGAAACCAGAAGGCGGCGCTCGCGGCCGCCAGCAGGCCGGCGACGGCGACGCCAGCGGTCGCGAGGGCGACCTTGGCGATGTAGGCGCGGCGCGGCTGGTCGAGGGCGCGCGGGCCCAGCCGTGCGGTGACGTAGCCGGCGGGGCCGCCGAACAGGCTCCGGATCGGTCGCACCACCAGCTGGCGCTCGCCGTGTTGGCCCACGACGGCGGCCGCCGGCGCGACCAGCGAGTCGAGCGGGACCACCTCGCCGATTTCCGCCGGGTTGCTGCTGGCGACGATACGCCCGCCGCTGTCCAGGACGGCGATCACCTCCTCGGCCGCCAGGTTGGCGCGAAGGTTGCGGACGGCGCGGTCCTGCAGCTGCGGCCGATCCAGCTCGAGCCCTGCGGCGATGCCGGCGTCCATCACCCGGCCGGTCTCGGCCACGAGCATCTCGAGCCGCGCCTCGAGCGCCCGCTCGAGCTCGCGATCGAAGACGTGATAGGCCACCGCGGCGGCCGCCAGGGCGGCGCCGATGACGGCGATCGCCAGGGTCACGAACAACTGCAGCCTGAGCCCGCCGGCGGCCACGTCAGACGAACTCGGCAATCGCCAGCATCGACAGCGGCGGGTAGAACCTGAGCTGGTGCGCGGTCGCCATGTTCACGATCAGCGAGAACCGGTCGAGGTTGCGGATCGGCAGCTCCGCCGGTGATCTGCCGTCGATCAGGATCTGCTCCGCCAGGTAGCCCACATATTGGCCGACATTGTAGTAGCGGCTGACCAGGCCGACGAGGCCGTGGCTGGCCCGGATGAAGTTCTCGGCCCCGGCGAAGCTCGGCAGGCCGACATCGCGGGCCGAGCTGGTCAGCACGTCGCGATTGACGTTGAGGAAGCTGTCGGGCGGGATGTAGAGCCAGTCCGCCCCTTCGTCCTTCAGCCGCCGGACCTCGCCGGGCAGGGCGGCGAGGTTCGGCGCACCGGCGGGATCGAGCGGAATGTCGAGGGCCGCGGTGCGGAAGCCCTGCCTCTCCCCCTCGGCCGTCACCGCCTCGACGGTCAGGCGCGAGTTCGCCTCGAGCGCGTTGTAGACCATGCCGACCTTGCCGACCGGGCCGTAGGAGCTCATCGTCCGCAGCTGGGTCTCGACCGGCACCAGGTAGAGCGCACCGGTGAGGTTGTCCCGCGGCTGGTCGTAGTCGAGCACGAGGCCACCCTCCACCGGCGTGCTGACGATGTTGAACACGCTCGGGATGTCGGTGATGTGCCGTTCGGGGTCGACCTCGCCGAGCTTGCCGAACACGGTCAGCGCCGTGGTCGTCCCCCAGGTGTAGACGAGGTCCGGGCGGATGCGCTTGGCCTCGGCGACGAAGTCCGGGATCGCGGCCGCCGTCTGGTTGCAGTCGCGGACAACGAAGTCGATCGGGAGGTTGCGGCGCTCCAGATAGTCGCGAAAGCCCTGGCTCGCGTCCTCCCAGCCCCGCCAGGTGATCATGTAGATCGTGTAGCGCCGGTCGGACTGGGCCCGGCCCGGCCTCGGGGCAGCGACCGCGCCGGCGGCGCCCAAGCCCGCGGCGCCCAGCCCGGCCAGCAGGGAACGACGTGAGGTCCACTGCATCAACCCCTCCTCAACGATTGCTCGTCCGTGGCCACTCTACCAGCTCTGGTCATCAGCAGCATCAGCAAGAGGAAGGCCAGGGCGGTGGCCAGGGAGAACAAGCCGATCGCCGCGATCGCATCCGCGTGGCCGAGCCGCAGCACCAGCGCGGCGGCGAGGAGCGGCCCGATCACGCTGCCGACGCGCTCGGCCAGCCGGAGCAGGGCGGCGAGCCCGGTAGCGCCGTAGCGGCGGCTCTCGGCGGGGCAGAGATCCGGCAGCACGGCCAGCATCGGGGCCGCGGCCAAGCCCTGGGCGAAGCCGAAGAGGGCGATTGCCAGCGCCATGCCGAGCTCGGGCGAGAACAGCCCGGGCAGATAGAGCGCCGTTCCAGTCAGGAGCCCGCCGGCGCCGATCAGCACGATCCCGCCCGCCAGCCGGCCGTGCAGCCGCGCGCCCAGCTGCGTCCCGGCCAGCATCAGGAGGCCGTAGAGCATGATCATCCGCCCGATGGTCGGCTGCGAGACGTCGATCGATGCGAGGTAGATGGGGGTCGAGTAGAAGAGGAACCCGGTGAGCGCGATCTTGGCCGGGATGGCGGCCAGGACCACGAGGACGAGGAAGCGCGGATTGGTGAAGGCCCGGAACTGGCCCGCTGTCGAGCCCGCCAGCGGCTGCGGCCGGCGGAGCTGCGGATCCTCCAGGTAGCGGGCCGCGAGCAATGCCGCCAAGGTGACGAAGCCGGCCGAGATCAGGAACGTCGCGCGAAAGCCGAGGCGGTCGGCGAACACCGCACCGATCGCCGAGCCGCAGATCACCGCCGTGGTCACCGCCCCGACGAAGACCGCCATGTTGCGGGCCCGCAGCTTGGCGTCGCCGTGCGCCAGCTCGGCCAGGTACCCCTGGCAGGCGATGGTGACGAAGGCGTAGCCGACGGCCGAGAGCGAGCGCCAGATCAGCATGTCGAAGACGGTGATCGCCGCCGCCGTGCCGAGATAGCCCAGCACCGCCGGCACCGCCCCCATCAGGAAAATGGAGCGGCTGCCGAAGCGGGCGACGAGGCTGGCGCCGAAGGGGGTGGCGAGCGCTATGACCGCCATGAAGACGATGATCGGCAGGCCGATCACCACCTCGGGGGTCAGGAGCACCGCAAGGCCGAGCCGCTCGAGCACTGCGCCGAGCTCGCCGAGCTCGGCGATCGGCCGGAAGATGCTCTGGGCATAGAGCGGCAGGAACGAGCGCGACAGCTCCTCGGCGAAGACGAACAGGAAGAGCGTGAAGCGGGCATTGGCCCGACTCTCCACCGGCCGGTCCGTCTCGGTCGCCACCCGCGGCCGCAGCCGCCGGCGCAGCGCCTCGGCCCGCGCCGCGAGGTCGGCCGGCACGGCCTGCAGCCTGGCCAGCTTGGCGTCCAGCCCGTCCAGCCGCTCGAGGATGCGCCGGCCGGTGTCGTCGACCGCGCCGAGGAGGCCGCCGACCTCGTCGGCGGCTCGCCGGTGGATCCCACCCGTCGTCCATTCGCCCTGGGTCGCCCGCGCGATGGCACGGTCGATCAGCTTCAACGGCGTGGTCATCGTCCGGTCGATGACGAAGACCAGGAGCTCGAAAGTCACGAGCAGCGACACGACGAGGACCACCACGATGTCCCAGCGGATGTCGGCGATCTGCCGCTCGGCGTAGCTCCGGTCCATGCCGACATGGACCAGCGCGTAGGCCTGGCCTGGCCCGCCGACATGGATCGAGGTGCGCCGCGCCTCGTTCTCGTTGACGGTGACGGTGCGCCGGCTCGCGGTCGGCGCCTCGGCGTCGCGCGGCAGGGCACGGAGCGCCGCCGCCGCCGGGCCCACGGCGGCCAGGAGCTGCCCGTCGCCGGCGCTGACGCCGAGAAACACGAGCGCCGGGTGCTCGCCGAGATAGCCGTCGAGAAAGCTCTCGACGCCGGCAAGATCGGTGACCCGGATGCCGAGGCGGGCGGCCCGGTCGAGGTCGCTGGCGAGCCGCTCCGCGATGATCTCGGCATCGCGGTCGAACTCGGGCAGCAGCAGCTGGTCGAAGGCGTTGAGTGCCCGCTGCGAGACCCAGAGGGCCGAGCCGATGAGGATGAGGAGGACCAGCAGCAGGAGGCCGCCGATCACCCGCCCCCCGGTCTCGCTGTCGAGCAGCGTCGGTGCCGGCTCGCCATAGTCCCCGGGCTCCAGCCGCGTGCTCATCGCCCGTCACCGTCCTGCAGGAACCAGTCGACCTCCGCCTCGACGGCATCGATCTCGCCGAGCGCTTCGGCGGCGGCCGCGGCGAGGGCGGTCGCCCGGCCGGTGGTGGGCAGGACGCCGCGCAGCGCTGCGTGCAGGGCGTCCGCGGCCTCGATCAGACGGCGGCGGACGTCGCGCAGGAGGCGCGTGGCACCGAGGATCACGATGCACACCCCGGCGAGAGTTGCGCCAGTGACGGCCAGCATCAGGGTCTCGCGGATCGCCTCGTCGCGCGCCTCGGCCTGTCGCGTCGAGCGGTAGACGACCACACCGCCGACCGCCTGGCCGAAATCGTTGACGATCGGCCGGCTGGTGAACTTCTCGGTCGGCGCCGGCCCGCTGCCACCGGGGATCTCGAGCTGGCCGCGGGTCCAGTCCCGGGCACGCCCGGCGGTCGTGTAGAGCACCATGCCGTCGGCATCGAACACCTCGATCCGGGTGATCGCCGGGTCCAGGCGTGCCTGACGCTCGAGGATGGCAGTGGCGTTGTCGATCTGCTCGAGCGGCAGGCCCAGATTGAGCGTCTGCTCGAAGGCGGTGGTGATGTCGCGGGTGACGAAGCCGTAGCGGCTGTCCTCGAGGCTCTCCATCACCTGGTTGAACTTCAGGAAGTTGAGGCCGGCGGTGACCGCCACGGACAGCAGGAGCACCAGGGAGACGGCAAGGCTCAGACGAAACGATACCGGCAGCACCCTAGGTCCTCCGAGCTCAGCTGGCGGCGGTTTGCAGGGCCAGCGACTGGGGCATCGGCAGCGGGCGATACGCGGCGAGCAGTTCCTCGTAGTCGTCGTAGTCGACGAGCTTCCACCCGGCCTCGCGAAAGCGGGCGAAGGCATCGGGACCGGGCAGCCGGTGGTAGCGACGTGCCTCGGTCCGCTGCACCTCGCCTGGCGGCCGCCGTCCGGCGCGCAGGTCGCCGATCACCTCCAGGAGCAGGTCGACCCCCTGCGGATAGAGCCGGCAGACGTGCCAGATCAGCGACCGCGCCGGCTCGACCGGCAGGTAGCGGCGGGCGATCACCGGGCCGGTGTCGATGCCCTCGTCCACCCAGTGCAGGGTGCAGCCGAGCTGTCGCTGGCCGTCCATGATCTGGTGGAACGGGGCGAAGAGCCCGGCATAGCGCGGCAGGTCACCCGGATGCAGGTTGATCACGCCGAGCCGCGGCAGGGCCAGCAGGGACGCCGGAAAGATGTGGCTGAAGCGGATCGAGACCACGAGATCGGGGGCCATCTCCTGCAGCCGATCGTGCCAGTAGGGGCGTCGCAGGCGGTCGACCACGGCGAGCTCGCCGCCGTGGTCGCGGGCCAGCTCGGCATAGCTCCGACACCGCTCCCCGTCCATTTCCGGCGCCGCGGCGAGCAGGGGCCACAACCAGCTCTTGGGCAGCTGGCGCTCGAAGAAGCGCAGCGCACCGAGGTCCGGATCGGCGAGCTCCGCCGGCCGGTCGATGTCGGAGAGCCAGATCGACACGGTGCAGCCATGCAGCCCGCGGAGCAAATGGTTGACTGCCAGATTCGCGGCGAGATCGTTTTTCGCACAAATCAGAAGTTGCATACGCCGCCCTTCGCGAGACCCGCCAACTGAATAAACCAATCGCCAGGACGCTGCCACTGTTACGACGGCGGGAGCCTGGCCAAGCGCGACCGCGCATGGGCGAACGGCCCCTGCCGCGCTGCGGGGCGCCGCACTCGCTGCTGCTCCGCCCCGGTGACCGTCATGCCCGTCCGCTGGCCTGTCGGGCCGGCGATCGCGGCGCCGCGCTGTCAACAGCCCTAGTGCGGGATTGCCGCAGGCGGCCTAAGGTGCCTCCGGGCAACGCTGGCGCGCGGTCGACGACGGTGGCGCCGGGCTGCTCGACACCTGTCAGGAGCAATGCGTGCGCCCGCTCGCCGGGCGCACCGGGGACGAGACCATGAGCCGAGCCGATCTGTCACCGCAGGACCGGGCCAAGCGCGCCGCAGGTGCCGCCGCCATCGACCGCTTCGTGCGGCCGGGCATGAAGCTGGGCCTCGGCTCCGGCACGACGTCGCACTGGATGGTGCGCGCCCTCGGCGAGCGGGTGCGGGCCGGGCTCGACGTCGTGGGTGTGCCGACCTCGACCGGCACGGCCGAGCTGGCACGCGAGGTGGGTGTCAGGCTGGTCGACCTCAACGACGTGGGCGAGCTCGATCTCACGCTCGATGGAGCCGACGAGGTCGACCGGCAGCTGCGCATGATCAAGGGCGGTGGCGCCTGCCTGCTCTGGGAGAAGATCGTGGCGGCGGCCTCGAAGAGCATGATCGCCATGGTCGACGACAAGAAGGTGGTGGAGACGCTCGGCGCCTTCCCGCTGCCGGTGGAGGTGGTCCGCTTCGGCTGGCGATCGACCGAGCGGCTGATCCGCCGCGCCCTCGAGCGGCACGGGCTGGAGGGGCGGGGGATCGCCCTGCGCGGCGGCGTGGCCGACCCGGTGACGACCGACAGCGGCCATCTCATCCTCGACTGCCACCTCGGCGCCATCGCCGATCCCGACGCGCTGGAAGCGGCCTTGACCGCCATCCCGGGCGTGGTCGAGAACGGCCTCTTCTGCAAGGTCGCCCGGGCGATGGTCGTGGGCTACCCGGACGGCACGGTGCGGGAAGTCGGCCCGGCCTGACGCCGGTCCGCCATGGCCGCTGCGCCGCAGGCGCGCGGCGTCAATCGTCGACCGGGCGCCAGCGCGGGCCCGGGTCGAAGGCGCCGATGGCGGCGGCCAGTGTCTCCGCCTCGGGCCCGAGATCGGCCTCGTAGATCTCGCCCAGATGGCTGACCTTGAAGGTCATGATGCCCGAGTTGCCGTAGTCGGCGGGCCACGCCACGAGGCCGAAACCGGCGATCATCCGGCCGTTGATCACGTAGTCGTAGGCGCCGCCCGGAGCGTGCTCGCCCTGCCGGCCGAGGATGCGGAAACGGTAGCCTTAATAGGGCTCGCCGTCCCGCCGGTGGCGCAGGTAGTCCGCCTCCTCCGCGGCGAGCGGCCCGAGCGGGCTGCGCTCCGCACCCGCGGCGGCGGGCCAGAAGAGGCCGTCCTGCTGGCCCTCGCTGCTGATCAGGCGCTGCGCGAACTCGGGCACGCCGTCGCCGTTGCGGTCGACCGAACCGTATTCGCGCTGGGCCCGCACATAGGCCCGGATGGCGACGATCGCCGCGAGCTCGTTCTCGCCGATCCGCCGGTCGAGGATCTCCTCGAGCCCCTCCGCCGTGTCGAAGCGCCACGCGCCGTTCTGCTGGACGATCGGAATCGGCATCGGCCAACCCAGCCGGCCCATCAAGAGGACGAAGCTGTCGGGCTCGCGGCCGGGCGCCAGGCTGAGCGACTCGGCCGCGGCGTTGCGGGCGGCGGCCACGGTCTGCCGGGCACTGGCCGGGTCGGCACCGACCAGCTGGTCCTGGTGCTCGGAGCCGAAAAGCTCGAGCAGCGCCGTGCCGTCAGGCGCCTGGAGTGCTGCCGCGAAGGCATCCCTGGGCGCATCGGGCGAGGCGAAGCGGGGCTGCTCGGCGGCGGCCGTGGCGGCCACCAGCAGGCCGGCCAAGGCCAGGGCCGGGGCCCGTCTGATCATCGATCGCATCGTCGTTCTCCCGACCGCCGCCCGCGCCCGCCGCCACCGCGGCTGCCGGCCCCACGCCGTCTGTGCGCCTCAACCTGCCGCTGGCCGCCGCGTGGCGCCAGGGCCCCTCGACGGCCACCGCCGTCGCCGCGCTGGGCCAGTTGCTGGCGCAGCGGTGCCGCCTCCCGCTGGACCTGGCGCTGCGGTGCCGCCGCCCGGCG